>CAYLSY010000162.1:0-6181 GCA_964386275.1 uncultured Hyphomicrobiales bacterium | reverse complement strand
ACATTTTACTATTTCTAATGTGTAATCTGGGTTTATTGAATATATTGAATATACTGGGTTTAATACAGAATTATCAAAATGCAAATCGGGAATAAACGATAACTAAAAAAAAGGGCTTCGCTCATAAAGCGAAGCCCTTCTCATACTCATGTGTTGCCTTGATAAATTATTCCTTGCTGAAAATTTCCACCTCAGTATCGAACATATTTTCTTCGAGAACAGACTCAACAATATCCGCATATTTCTCAGCCATTGCTTTAGTTAGGAATTTTCCTGCAAATACCCTGAATAACGGTTTCTTTGGATCCTTTGAAATATCTTCAATATACAAGTTAGAATAACCGTTTTTCTTGCAAATGTTTGTCAGCTTTTCGGCGTTCTTTTTGCTGTTGAACGAACCAAAGCTAACGTAGAAGCAAGTTTCCGCTGTTTTGTAATCTAAGGGATAAACCTCAATTTCCGCTTCGATTAGTTTCCTGTCGAAAATATATTTGTTTTCCTTATTTATTGCCTCTGTATTGAAAACCGGTTCTGCTGCAGGTTTGCAGCATTCTGGCTGAATTATTTTGTTATTCAAATAAAGCACACGCTTGACGACGACATTTATTCTGCGGACAGAATCAAGCTTATAATAATCATCATCACCGTCAGTATAACCGGTAACCGAGTATGGCACCGGATCGACTTGCTTTCCTTCAATCAAGAACACTATTTTTGCTTTCGTAAACTTTTTATTGAAATCGTCAACACTCGAGCATTCATCCGGCAATAACACACTTCCAGATTCTAAAAAAGAGTTAAAAGAAGGATAATTTTTCAATCTATTGAAAATTTCTTTGTATCCATAGTAAACGCGAAGTTTGGATAGAGTGTCATTATCAACGCCTGCAAGCGATTGACCAGCAGGCACATGCACTTGATAAGTCTTGCGCAACGTAGCGCCGTTAATATCAAAATCAGCTGCAACATAGTCAATATTGGGACCGTTAATATAATTTGCTCTTGTGATGGGACGCTTGTCGCTGTATGCGTTGAGTATTATAAAGAGTTTGTTGTCGTTGCCTGCTGTTGCTTTGTCGAGTGCGGCAAATTCCGGAATGATGAACTCGCCGATTTCTTTAGTCATTAAATTCAGATTAAAATCTACTTGACGGGCAAACAAATTTTGATATTCGCCAACACGCCTTTCGTAACGGCGTAAACGGTTTTCATATTTTTGTGGATTATCGCGGAATTGCTTATAGCCGAAGTATTGATTTTCGGGATGGAGCTCGATAAAACTAGCACCGGAATATGCTTTTGATTTTAATTCACGCTTGTGGCGGTTGAAATTCTCAACCGTATTAACTTCCCAGAAGCAAGTTTGAAAATACGGGACATTGCGACGGAAATCTGGCGATTGAGGCGACATGAAACGCCATTCGCAGGGAGGATAATGGAAATATTTTGGGTATACGAAAATAGTATCGTCGATATATACATCTCCTCTCGATTTTCCTTGAGTTATCCAACCGTCTCTCGATGATTTTTCGGATAATATTGTAAAATCGTTAGTTAGTTGTATTTCTGTTGTGTCTATACGGATAATTGTGGTATCATAGCTGATAGTTCGCTGCACTGCTTTCTTTTCGTATTCGGTTATGCCTTTTTGTTCGACGATTTCCATCAATGTCAAGGCAAGATTGTCGCCGTCGACGACAATCGATTTTATCTTCGTATTCTTCGGCGTTTCGAAAGAAGATAGTTCGCTCTGAGGAATTGTAACTTCAGAAATTAGGGTATCGATTCGAATTACTTTTTCTCTCGGAATCAGCAGCGTATCAATGGTTTTTCTTTCTTTGGTTATTGTTTCTGGCGGAAATTTTTCTATTTTCCTGTAAACATAGTTGCAAAGCACGCTGTCCGCACCCTTGACACAATCGATTTTTCCTAATGTCGAGCCGCCGGCAACGGTGTACTTTTTATTTGCCATAAGCTCAAAAGTGGCATTGGCTGAGGCTTGCTCGATTGGCTGACCGGAGCTTCCGATTTGAGTTAATCTTACTATCGGTTCAAGAACAGGTTCGTTGGGATGAAGAGCATTGATGACATGAACATTAAGAAATATTTTCGGCGGTTTGCAGTCCAGATTCAACGGGAATGAGTATATATCACTCTTTCCGATATTCTGAATATAATGTTTTTCATCAATTTTATATTTCTCTTGAAATCTATAAGATGAGAAATAAAGTGTGTTTTCAGCTCCTTTTTCGGAAAACGGGTATGGCACGAACGGATAGAAATCCTTTGTATTCGAGTTGATATTATCTGCGCCAGCTGGGAATTGCTTAGCGTCTTCGATTACAGTGATCGTTTCATTTTCGTAGTCGATGTTTATTTGTGCATAGTATATATTATAATCGCCGCTGCGGTTTGATGAAAAAATCAGGTATGGTTTATGGCAATTGCAAAAAATGAACGGCGTTTCGTCATTTGATTCTGAATTAATGTTGGAATTAGTTACAGAAAAGTTATGAACCTCGCCCCACTTGCCGTCTTTATCTCGAAACGCAAAATAAAGGTCGGTATGCCCGCTGTATGACATAGGAGCGCCGGATTGCCCAGAACCGCTGAAGCAGAAAAATGGATGCTCGCGGTCCGACGACCAAATAAGAACTTGTTTGCAGTTTTCGTCCATTGCCGCAGTAGGATGCGAGTCCCAATATATGGAATTGACCGGAGTGCCGATATTTTTATAAACCGTCGTGCCTTTATCCTGATAGAATTCAAAAATATCAGTTCCGCCGACTTTGCCTCCAATTGGAATATTCATCAGCGCTGCCGAGTTTTCATCCGGCGGATGGGGTGTAGAAAAATAACCCTTTGTATCGGTCAAAAAGAAGAGCGAACCCGGCTCGATTTGCGCATATACATCTGCTCCGAGCATATTGAATAGGAAATCGGCAGATGATTTGACGCCGTCGCTGTTGTCTTGTTTTGTCGAATACCTCTCTTTCATGCAGGGGTCGCAGTCCTTGCTTTTATCCGAATCAGGTTTTTGAGCCGGTCCAAGATCATCGCCCTTGGTAGAGATGTTTTTTGCAATTCCCTTTGGCAGAATTTTCTCCGGCGATTTGCATGAAATAATTATAATTGAGATTATAATGAATATTGAAAACAGTTTAAAAATTTTCATGTTATTTATCCTCAAAGTGAGTCTTAATCCTAATTTTACCGGATATTTAGCCGGGTTATCGGCTTAAGAAAAAAAAGTCTTTTTTCCGAAGCTCTTCGTTTAAGATGAATTAATTCAATTCATCTTTTGAGTTTTGTTATGATTTAGCGCTTAGCAATAAATTGCTTATTAATACGGGTTGAACATAATTGTCATGAACTTCTTATTCGGCGGAAGGTTGCCGTTATCGATATTTGTAACGACAAATACATATGACTTTCCGCTGCGAGCCACATAATAATATAATTCTCCGGGTTTCACGGCAACTGTAAAAGCCTGCTGGTTAGCCTGTTGGGCAAGCGCGCTTCTTATGTCAGTTGGCACATTAACAGTAGAATCAATTGAGCCTTTGGGATTGATTGATGCAAATTCGCTGAAAACGGAATAAGCGCTGCCAGTACCAATTTCTTTGCCGTATTCGCTAACTCTTTGAGCTGCATTATTGATTTCAAATGTATTATTATTAATGAAATTACAAAAATCCTGAGCGCTTTCGGAAAGGAAAACTGGCGTGTTGATTCTGGAAAGCAAGCCGTGTACACGAATATAAGCAATGTTGTCGATAAAAGACGGAGCCAAAAAGACACTGTCGACAAGCAAGTCGCCAACCATGTCTGAATTCAACGGTGTGTCGTCGTATAATCCAGCCAAATAATTTATGCCATTTTCTGTAAACGGTGCAGAAATTATTGGAATTTTCTCAGAATTGGCAAAACGAGTATCATCCAAGAAATATGACGGAGAGCCGTAGTTATCGGGGAAACTAAACGTTTGAATATAATACGTCGGCACCGGTATATAGTATATTGTATCCGAACCCGAAGTGGTTTTTGCTGTATCTACTGCTAAACCGGAATTAAATTGTGTAATTGATGCTTCAAGGACATGGCAGGTGTTCACAGGCTTGCTTTCCTCGAGCGGGCATTCCTTGCAGGACTGCAACAAAGCAATCGCTGCTATGAAAAGAAATATTATTGTTCTTTTCGAATAGTTTTTGTTCAATATATTCTTTATTTTTTTCATGATTTCTCCTTTAGAAAGTTATGCCGAGTCTCATTACAAACATGTTTATTCTCCGGTTGGTCGGAACATTGTCCAGCCCGTTGATTCCGTTTACGATTTCGCCAAAGGAAACAGACCTGTATCCGACATCGGCGGCAATATCCAAAAAGCTGAATAACGGAAATTCAAGTCCTATTCCGAATCCATAACTCAAAGGCAGACTAACGTCGATACCGGGAGAATCATTGACTTTCTCCTTGCAATCATTATTGAAACAAAGGTTCGTCAAATCCATGCTGAATCGGTCGACTGTTATGCCGAATTGACCGTAAATAAACGGTTTGAAACATAAACCAAACAAGTCTTCGGTCGATTGCCAACGCCCATGAAGCATAACCACTGGACGAGAAACATCTTCTTCTGTGTATGAATTGTATGCTTTAATCGGATAGGCTAAGGCCAAGCCAAGCCCCCAATTGCGGTATTGACCGAAGCGGAATCCAGCGGCGATTTCACCGAAATACGAATCTCTTCCTTTTTCTTTTTCTGTAGAGACTTTATCGGAATATACAGCGTATCCGCTGCGCAACTCAACGAAATACCACGGATAATTCCTTTTAACACATTGGAATTGAATTTCAGGCATCGGAATATCCAAGTCGAGACTCAAGCCGCGGCATCCGCATGATTCGATGCACGGGTCAATAAAAGTAGAATCGACAGGCACTTCCCGTAAGCATTGAAATTCAATAGAAGAGTTATAATTCTCGAAAATGTTGATTTGGTCAGGGAAATCGACTATTTCGCCGCCTTTGCCGAATTTTTCTGAAGCAGTATAAACATGCTCCATTGGAATTAATTCGACCTGGTCGTCTTTAACGCTCATTGAATCGAGGAATACTATAGTCGCTTTCGTCGAAAAGGTTGTCGTATCTGTAATTGGGCATGAGTTCGGCTTGGTTACTTTGTTGACCGCAATGATGGTGCCGCGAAGAGCCGAGCCGTTGCGTTTGGTTTTTGTGTATGGGTTTTCAGTGTATTTGGCGGCATACTCCTCTTTGATTCTTATGGCATCGTCGTGGTGCTGCAAATTGGAGCAACCGTAAAAATTTAATGCTAAGCCGGTAATAAAAACCGGTATTAGTAGTTTTAATCTTGTATAAATTGTTTTCATAGACCTACACTCAAAGTAAGACTTAGATTAATTGATTGGAGTTTGGCTCTTTTTTCTGGTTTTATAATGAAATTCGGAGCCGAATAAAGCGCATTTAAATCAATAAGCCAGCACGGATTGCCGAATAAGGTGAACCCATAGGCAAGACCAAGTCCTGCGGCGCCTCCCAAGCCGAGGCGGGTTTCGTCGTCGGTCGCTCCGATAGAGCTAATCGTCAACATACCCTGCAGATACAAGTGAAAATTGCTTTCATAGCATTTATCGCCGAATATGTTCCACCGAATTTCCGGCGAAATATATAAAGCATCGGTAAAAAAAGGCGTTCCAAATACTAAATCGTTCCTTTTTTGATATGAAAAGTAATCAAAGCGTAAGCCATACCATAGCTTGCAATAATTCCTCAACTCGAATACTGCATTGATTCCGAGCGAATTCTGCAAAACATCTTCGGTAACGCTGAGAGGCTTGAAAAATGTAGCGCCGGCTCCAACGAACAATTTCGCATCGGCTGGCAGCGTTAACGCAAGCAACAACGCCGACAGGCTCAGAAACTTTCCAGCGCTGAAAATTAGTTTTTTTAACATAAGCGTTCTTTTATTACTTAGACAATACAATATTTTGCGATTTTTCATAATGTCATGGGGTATAATAATTGTAATTTAATTATTCTTTATACTATTTCCAAAATAAAATTATTATTAAATTAAATTGTATAATAGAATTATCTTTTTTGTATAAAAAAGGGTTTTTTTCTGTTTATATTTATCCGAGTCCCAAATCAAATCCGACAT
>CAYLSY010000161.1:0-6183 GCA_964386275.1 uncultured Hyphomicrobiales bacterium | reverse complement strand
AATATTTAAGCGGAATTGGTCCGAAACGCGCCGAGATACTCAAGTCCGAAGGCATTTCGTCGCCCAAGGATTTGCTGCTCTATTTTCCGAAGAATTACGTTAGCCGCAACAGCGCTTCATCGCTAAAGGCGCTTGCGGTAAAACTGCATGCAGAGGAAAGCTCGCTATTCAACGAAAAGCGCCCCGGCGCAGTGTTTCGGAACGAAACGACTGTTATAGCAAAATTAAAAGAAATCAAAGAGTATAAATATGGTCAGAACCGCATAATGGTAAAATATGTGGTTAGCGACACAAGCGGAGGCACGGCAGATGTATTATTTTGGAATTATGCAACTTACTATTTAAACGCCTATAAGATAAATGAATTGCTTACAATAAGCGGCAAGCCGGAACTCGACGATTTCGGCAGGATTCAGTTTCATCATCCGGAAATCGAACGGTTTTCAGAAGAAGACGAGAGGGATTATAGCGAAGGCTCGATATTGCCTGTTTATCGCATATCGCCTAAGATGAAGACGGCTCATTTTACAACAAAGCAATTGCGAAAAATCATTAAAACGTTAATAGAAAGCGAGCTTGAAACGCTCGAGGAGAGCCTGCCGGTGCATTTGCTAGCGAAATATCATTATCCGCCGCAAAAAGAGGCAGTATTAAGTTTGCATTTTCCGGTTAGCTTCGACGCGGTCGAATCGGCTCGCAAAAGGATAAAATTCGAAGAGATTTTTTATTACGAATTGGCATTGGCGTTGCAAAGGCAAGGCGTTAAGTCGAACGAGCGCGCATATCCTATGATTGAGCGCAGTAAACTTGCACGGCAGCTATACGACAGCTTGCCATTCAAGCTGACCGGCGACCAAAAGAAAGCGTTACGGGAAATCGGGGACGACATGGCAAAGCAAGAACCAATGAACAGGCTGTTGCAGGGCGATGTCGGCTCGGGAAAGACAATAGTGGCGTTGCTATCGATATTGATGGCAATCGACAACGGTTGCCAGACTGCATTTCTGGCGCCGACGGAACTGCTTGCAGAGCAGCACTATCACTCGCTTAAGAGGTATCTCGAAGGTTTTCCGGTGAATATTATTCAATTAGTCGGCGGACAAAAGAAGAAAGTTAGGAATGCGGCGCTGGAGTCAATCGAAAGCGGCGAGGCGAATATCATAGTCGGCACTCATGCGCTTTTCGAAAGCGAGATTCAGTATAACCGGCTTGGGCTGATTATTATCGACGAGCAGCACCGTTTTGGTGTTGAGCAGCGAGCCGCTCTCAAGCGGCTTTCGGAAAGTTCGTTTTCCGGCGAAAAGCTCAGTCCGCATATACTCGTGATGTCGGCAACGCCCATACCTCGAACGCTTTCGATGACGGTATTCGGCGATTTGGATGTATCGCTCATCAAGCAAATGCCCGCAAACCGCAAACCGATAATGACCAAAGTAATTTTCGAAAGCCGCATCAACACATGTTATAATTTTATACGGAAGCAGGTGGCTGCCGGATTTCAAGCATTTGTCGTTTACCCATTGGTCGAAAAATCGGAAAAAATTGAGTTAAAATCCGCTGTAGAGCATTACGAATACCTGAAAGAAACGATATTTCCTGATTTGCGCTGCGGGTTGCTTCACGGGCAGATGTTTTGGTATGAAAAAGATGAAGTGATGAACGATTTTTTGAACAAGAAGTATGATATTCTTGTTGCAACGACTGTTATCGAAGTCGGAATCGACATACCTTCGGCAACGGTGATGATGATTGAAAATGCAGAGCGGTTCGGGCTTTCGCAGCTTCATCAGCTGCGTGGACGCGTTGGGCGCGGCTCCGACCAGAGCTATTGCATGCTGGTAACGAAAGATAATTTTCAGTATGCCTTTAGAAATAGAAACACTGAGCATGACGAAAAACGCGCTGCAGTTATTCGATTGAAGACAATGGAAAATACGACGGACGGTTTCGAGATATCGGAGGTAGATATGCAATTGCGTGGTCCGGGCGATGTTTTGGGGACAAGACAGTCGGGGCTGCCGGATTTCAAGCACATCAACTTAATCGAGGACACGGAAATTATTGCCGCCGCCCGAAACGAAGCATTCGCATTAGTATCGAAAGACCCTCAGTTGCGAAATGAGGAAAATGAAGCGATTCGCAAGAAATATTTGCAGATAATGGAGCATAAGTCTTGCTTTATAGATGTTGCATAGAATTGATTTCATCAGCGTCTGGCAGCGTTTCGAGTGGATAAGTATAACCGTCGTCAAGGCGGATGCCGGAATTAAGGTAGTTTATAACATATTGGCCGCAATTGCTGCCGATGCCGTTTTCTTCGAGTTCTCCAATGCTTAGAATCACCTCATAACCGCAGTAGCGCAGCTTGTCGATTATCTCATAGCTCACTTTATTCGCCTGAACATGGGATTCAATATTGTTTCGCCTTGCTGAAATAGTAGGATTAACCGGTGTGATTTTTATCAAGAAATCATCGGGATTGAAGTAATGAAGCAGTTTTTCGGTAGAAATTTCCGAGCCTTCGGCTAGGGCAAAGTTAAGGGAAATCTTTTTATCACCTGTGCGGCGAAAATGCGCGCCATAGCTTGCTATTCGGTTAAAGTCCCATTTTTTTGCAGGAATAAGCTTGTCGCGCAACCGCACGTCGGTAGTATGAATCGAGAACTGGAGCTGGAAATTTCCCAAATACAACTCGTTTTTTATTTCAATTAGCTCGTCGAAGAAAGCCGAAGCGCTTTCGGGCGCGATAGTAGAAAGCGAAGGCAGCAGCCCTGTTTGATTGAATCTCTGAGGCAAAACCCTCAACACGTCGAGAACAGCAGGATTGAAAGCAGGTTCGCCCATACGGGCAAATTGAATTTTAAATTTATCTGGTTGAATGAAGCCTTTGGGGAAGCGTGCTTTGATGGCAAAGTCAATTTGGGCAAGGATTTCGTCGGCGGTTAATTTTCCGTTATAGCTGCCGCCGCAATCACAGAAGCTGCAATTGACGGGGCAGCCGAACAAGGTTGAGACGATTATTACCCATTTCTGCTTACGAGTTAAAGGCGGTTGAACCGATTCGACGAATTCAATCAATTTCCCGTTCGAAAATTGGGCAATGAAGACTGAAGCGATAGAATCGTTGCCTGTTTTTCCGATTACTTTCATATTCGACAATTAAGAAAAATGAAATAATACTAATATGCACAAATTCCTTTTAATTCACGCTTTATCCACTTTACAAATTGGCAATCGCCGCTTATTTTAAAATCATCTGATAATCAGGAACAATTGAGCCATTTTGAATTTTCTTTAGAGTTTTTCGGGCGAAAGTGCGTCGCAGGGGCGAGAGTCGCTCGAAAAAGAGAATGCCTTTGAGGTGGTCGAGTTCGTGTTCGACAACCCGGGCGAAGAAATCGTCGTCTTCGATGACGATTTCCTTGCCATTAATATCATAAAAGCGCACCTGCACTTGCTTAGGGCGCTTAACATATTCATAAAGAGTAGGAACGCTAAGGCATCCTTCCTGATATTCAGTAATTTCATCGGACTGGCTGATAATTTCAGGGTTGATAAGGGCAACTTTCAGCTTGTTCTTTGCGCTTTCCACCTTGGTCGTATCGATAACAACTATGGAGTCTAATTTTCCCACTTGATTTCCTGCCAAACCGACGCCGTCGGCAACCGACATAGTTTCGAACATGTCGTTGACGAGGCGGCGGATGCTGTCGTCGATATTTTCCACAGGATTTGCCGATTGTTTTAGAATCGGATGGAAGCAACTATATACGGGTAATACTGACATTCTATCGTAATTACATGATTAAAAATATAATAACGAATATAAGGGCAAAAAATTATTCTTTGACAGCATTTAACAACATATCGTTTAGCTTGCTGACAAATTCCGCAGGGGATTGTAGTTTTTCTTCGAGCAACGAAGCGCCGCCAAAAAGCAGGTTAATACAATCGCGCAAAATTGGGTCGTCGCCGCCAGCCAATGCACGTTTGGCTAATGACTTGATTAACGGGTGCGACGGATTAATTTCCAATATGCGCTTTGAGCCAGAAAAATTCTTATCAATAATTTGCATCATTTTTTCCATTTGCGCATCCATGCCGTGCGATCCGGCAACGAGAGTAACGGGCGAATCGACGAGGCGTTTGGATTCGACGACATCTTCGACGGCATCGCCGAGGGTTTTCTTGAAAACATCGATTAAACTCTTTATTATTTCGGGACTTAGAGAGTCGATTTGCATTTCCTCGTCTTTTGTCAGCTTTATATCGGCTTTGTCGGTGGATTTGAGCGGTTTTTTATCGTATTCATGGATGTAAGGAACGGTGAAAATATCTACCGGGTCGAGCAAGTACAGCACTTCATAATCTTTTTTCCGGAAGTATTCAAGATTCGGGTTCCGCTCGATACGTTCGCGGGTTTCGCCGCTTATGTAATAGATTTCGGTTTGTTCGGGTTTCATTCGCGAGACATAATCTTTGAGCGAAGTAATTTTACCTGCTTCGAGCTTGGAGCTTTCGAAACGAACGAGTTCTATGATTTTATCGCGATGCGAATAATCGCTGTTGATGCCGATTTTGAACATTTGACCGAAGTTTTTAAAGAATTCGTCATACTTTTCGGGTTCGTTGTCAGCCCATTCGGAGAGCAAGCCAAGAACTTTGCCAGTAATCACGTTATTGATTTTCGCTGTAACGGGGCTCGATTGGGTAACTTCGCGCGATACGTTAAGAGGCAAGTCCTCGGTATCGACTACTCCACGCAGAAAGCGCAGGTAATCGGGCAGCAGTTCTTTGCAGTCGTCTTGGATAAAAACTTTTTTTGAATAGAGCTGCAGCGATTTTTCGTTAGCGTCGCGGAAAAGCATCGGCGGAGCGGATTTCGGAATAAAGAGCAGCGCCTTGAAATTGAGGTTGCCTTCGATAGCAAGGTGCAAGTGTCCGAGCGGTTCTTCGAAATCGTTTGTGATAAATTTATAAAATTCGTTCAGTTCTTCGGTAGTGATGTCTTCTTTTTTGCGGTGCCAAAGGGCGCTTACTTTGTTGATTTCTTCGCCGTTTACGTAAATCGGGAAATCGACGAAATTGGAGTATTTCTTTAAAATTGCTTTAATTCTTGATGGTTCATAGAATTCTTTGTGTTCGTCTTTAAGTTTGAAAAAGATGCGTGTGCCGCGTTTTTCGCGACTGCTCGGCGAAATCGTGAATTTTTCTTCGCCGCTGGAGCGCCAGAGGCAAGCCTCTGCTGATGGTTCTGCAGAGCGTGTTTCGACATTGATTTCGTCGGTAACCATAAAGACGGAATAGAATCCGACGCCGAATTGACCAATGAGTTGTCCGTCGATAGCTGCGGGTTGTTGTTGCATTTTCTTGAGGAATTCGAGAGTACCGCTTTTAGCTATAGTGCCGATTTGGGCGACGAGTTCTTCGCTTGTCATGCCGATACCGGTATCTTCGATGGAGAACAGTTCTTTGTCTTTATCGACATCAATAGAGATGCGCAAGTCTTCTTCGGGGCAGACGATATTGTTATCGGTTAATCGGCGGAAACGCACTTTGTTTAGTGCATCGGAAGCGTTCGAAACCAATTCGCGAAGAAAAATTTCAGGATGAGTGTAAAGAGAATGCACAATCAGATGAAGCAATTGCTTCATCTCGGCTTTATATTCAAATTCCTTGACTTGATTAGTATTAATATCGTTATTATCCATATTAACCTCCATGAAAGTCCATAAAGCTAAAAAAAACCGGTATGAACGGTTTTTTCAAATTAAGTTTACTAAGATTAAGACGAAAATTATTGTAAGATATTGAAAATAATATTGCTAAATAGGAATCTTTTAATTATTTTATAAAATAAGATAAAAAAAATCAAAAAAGAAGAATGAAAAAGTATATAATTGGTTTGATAGCAGCTGTAGCAATGTTATCATCGAGTGCGTTAAGCAATACCTTGGCAGACACATCATTAATGGATATTGAGTCGTTGCTTGACGTGAAGGTATCGACAGCCGCCAAGTATCAACAGACAATCCGTTGCGCGCCGGCTTCGGTAACCGTAATCACTTGCGACGAAATAAAGGATTACGGCTGGCTTAATGTTTATGAGGCGTTGAGCAGCCATGCCGGTTTTTTTGGCAGAAACGACAGGAATTATAATTATATTGGAGTAAGGGGCTTTGA
>CAYLSY010000160.1:0-6208 GCA_964386275.1 uncultured Hyphomicrobiales bacterium | reverse complement strand
AATTATCAAACTTTTCCCTTTACATTCATTATAAGAGCTAAATTTCAATGACTTTCTGAGCCATTTCGCGAAATGTGTCGTCGTGTGTTACTATGATAGCCTGCTTTAAACCTCGCAGTGATTCCTTGAGCGATTCAGAAAGCGCTTCCCGTCTGCATTTGTCGAGATTATTTGTCGGCTCGTCGAAAATTGCAAAACTTGCATTTGTTAGAGTCGAAGCTATAGCGGCTCTAACCGCAAGCGCCACCGATACTTGTTCTCCGCCAGAGAGCTGCTCGAATTTGCGTTCGATTCCGTTTGAATTTCTCAAACATATAAGGTAGGATTGTATATCATCATTCTTCCAAATAATAAATTCGTTTTTTCCACTGATTTTTCGGTAGCTTGCAGTCGCTTCCGATTCGACCCGCCTCAGCAGCCGCGAAGCAACAATACTTCCCATCATTTTAACGCTATTTCGGAAAACGTTGAGCAGTGCAATCTTTCGATTTTGCTTCGAAATATCTTTCGACAAGAAGTCCAGTTTCTCAATCAGTTTGTTATTTTCGTCGATTTCCGCTTCTATTGCGTCGATTTTTTCTTTAGCTGCTGCCAAATCAGCGATATAAGACTCTTTGTTCCTTACTGCCGAGAGTATTTTCATTTGCAATTTGTTGTATTCGTCTTCGTTCCATTGGGCTTGCAGAGTGGCTTTCAATTCGTTTGCTTGCATTAATTCATTTTCAAACTTGTTACGCATGGTTTCGGTATCGGATAGCTCGGCCTTCCTTTTGTTCAGCGCTTCAGCTGAATCAATGTTTTTGACGTAAGCATCGTATTGAATTTTCAAATTTGTCTGCTTTTCCGAAATTTCATCCCGAATGCTCTTTTTCTGCGGCAATAACTCTAATGCCGGCGCCAGCGCAAGTTTCTTTTCTTCGAGTATTTTGCCGTCTTTTAAATTCGTGAGCAATTCCTGTTCGAGTCGCTCAATATCCGCTTGCAATTCATCGACTTGCGTTCTTTCTTTGTTGATTTTTAATAATGATGTGTTGATAGTATTTTGTTTTTCCGTAATTCTTGAGGATAGAACAGCCAAGTTTTCCTTTGCTTCGTTGACACGCCTGTCAAAGAGAGAAATAACGGCAGCGTAGTCCCGTTTTTCGGCTTCATTCATCATTTCTCGGTCAAGAAATTCGGTTTGGTGTTTTATCCGAAGTTCGGAATTCTCAATTTTCAATAGCAATTCGGTATTTTCTCGACGAAGGCTTTCGATGCGCCGGAACTGCTTTTCTGCGTTTTCAATTTCCTTTTCAATATTTGCGCTTTGCTTGCTGTTAGTTTCAATTAAAGAGTCAATATTTGAAAATTTGTTTAATTCTTCCTCGACCAAAGCAAGTTCCGTTTTTAATTCTCTTTCTTTTTCCTTGAAAAAATCATCTGCCGAACCATTTTGCTCTACGTTCATGCAATTCTCCTTCAAATAAGGACAGATGCCCCTGCCAAGTTTTTTCCATGCTTTGTCGTTGTCGGAAAGCCTTGCCAACAGCTCTGCTTTTCGATGCTCGAAGTCTTTTTGGGCGGATTTAAGCATGGCTAATTTTTGCTTTTCTTCCGCCAGTGCAGGTAATTGCGAACGCAAATCCTGCGCCGGTATTAAACCGGAGCCGATTTCATCAATTAATCCTAAATTCTTTTGCAAAATGCTATTCTGTTTATTAAGTTCTTCTAAGGCAGATTTCAATTCCTTGCCCTTGTCAGTCAATTCGTTCAAAACGGCAGCGGCATCGGATTGTTCTTCATTCATCTTTGCCAATTCATCTGACAAGGCGAGCATTTCCTCTTCGGAAATGCGGATATGCTCGAGCAGAATCTCACGGTTTTCCGCTTTCGACTTGGAATCTGCTTCCAGTCTTGCTTTTGCAATCGATAAAGCGTTAATTTGCTCTTTGATGCTATCGTGTTCTTTCTGCATTTTTTCGAGCGATTTTATTTCCTTATCCAAAAGCTGCAGCTGGGCAGCATTTGCATTGAATTGTTCATAGCCGGAGCGGCTTTGCTCGATTACCGCTTGTGCGGCTCTTGATTCCTCGACGCTTTTCTTTTGTTGTTCAATTTGTGCTTTTGTTTGTTGAAGTAATGCATGAAGTTTACTAATATTTTGGGCGTTATTCTCGATTTCGTTCTTGATTTTATCGAGAGCTGACTTGTTCTGCTCTAAAACATCTATTTCTTTCAGGCATAAGGAGATTTGCTCATCTGCCTTGCTCTTTTTTGTGATATGTGTTAAATAGTTCTGGTTCAGCTCATCGGGGTCTTTCAGCATATCAGAAAAACTCTTTTTTTGTGCCGTCAAGGCTTCAAGTCTGCTTTCGTATTTTCTTTTAATATCAAGAAGATACTTGTCGCCGAAAATCGTTTCGTAAATCTCAGTATCGAAAATCTGATTAAAAAAACGTCTTCTGTCGCTATTGGACTGTGAAAACATTGTTGTAATCATATTTTGCCGAGCAGTGATAACGTCTTCATATACAGTTTTGCCGTTTTTTGGCTCGATGCCGGCAAGCTCGAAAGTCTTGGCGAAGACTTCAGCGGCGTTTTTCAGTCTTGGAGCGCGCTCGCCAGAAACGTAGAGTTCCACTTTTTTATTTCCTGAGCCGATTTTGCGTTCAACGCGGTAGCTAATGCCGTCATTACCGGTAAATTCCACAACGATTTGGCCGCTTGACTCGTCTAAAGATACTGCATCGGTATGACTATCCCGCAATCCCGCATTGAAAAGCGCAAAGCCGACCGCTTCCAGAGCTGATGTTTTGCCGCAGCCATTGTTTCCGAGCAGAAGATTGATACCGGCTGAAAATTCAATCGTCCTATTCTTATGATTGCGGTAATTAGTTAGTTTTACACGATTTATTATCACAGCCGAGCCTCCGTCGATTGAATGAAAGATTCCAGAAACGAATCGAAAGTATCGGCGAAATCTTCCGTTTGCTCGTTGCGGACCATTGTTTTCAAGCTATCGAGCAGGTCGGCAGTTCTTTCGACGTCACTCGAAAAATACTGCCATTTGGATATTATTTCCTCTTCGATTTGCCGGATGGTTTGCATGGAACGGTTTGCCGCCGGTTCGGCTGTTCCGTTTATGTAACTGATATTGATGAAAGCTTTCAGTGGATTACAATTATTGACCAAATCTTCTAATTTGTTGTAATCAAAAAGAATATCATGTTTCAAGACGATATTAAAAACTAATAAATCTTCGCCTGCCGTTATTTTTTCTTGTATGACCAATTTTTTTACATAATCATACAAATCATATTCATTATCGCCGTCGAAAACAGCTTTAATATTATGCACTCGTCTGAATTTTGAAGGAATATGCTTGAACTCCTGCGTATCGGTATCGAAAATAATAAAGCCTTTTTGTTGTGTGGATTCATTCATATCCCAGCATTCAAGCGAACCCGGCACAAAGAAAAACGGCTTCTGGCTCGGATATGCTGAAAACCCATGCGCATGTCCTCCGGCGGCATAAAGAACATAACCCGAGAGCTTGTCGATTACTTCTTTCGATGTAAATCCCTGGAGAAACTCCTCGTTACCTATTGCTGTGTGTATGATGGCGACACATTTTTCGCACTTATTTCGGGATAAATATTCAACAAAACCTTCGACAACTTCCTTTGTAAACGCCCTCGGATGACCCAACCCAAAAAAAGCCAGCCCATCTATTATAACAGGCACAAAGTCGTACCCATCGTCAGTTATTTGATAAGTCGGACGCCTGAGCAAGCCTTTTCCAGCGAGGTATTCAATCCATGAATTCTTTTCATTTCCAAAAGTAATATCGTCATGATTGCCCTCGATTACAATTACAGCTATTCCGGCTGCTTTCAGAATGCCGAATAAATTCTCTGTTCTTGCGAGTATATCAGGCGAAATTGATGGTTTATCGAATAAATCGCCAGCAACGATGAATACGTCAATTTCGGCGACGATAGCATATTCGATGACATACTCGAAAGCAGTGAAATAGTCCTCGAAACGCTTAGTGGCAAACTCGCCGACGGCGCCTTGGGGCCGCCTGCCGAGATGAATATCGGAACAATGCAATATTTTCATTGTCGCTTTTGCACTCCTGTTTTTTTATTTATTACCATATCCACAAGGACTTGAAACAGCGCCTTGGCGTGTTTTTCCAGCCTGTCAGCGATAACGCCCTCGGATATCAAATGGTTTTCGACGGCTTTTTCTCTCCAACGATAAAGTCCGTAGTTTGTATTTTCTATGCGGATAAGGAAAAAAGTCGAATCGACGGCGGCGCTCGATTTATCGGAACAAAATACAGCAGCAGAGCGCTTTTCCTTTAGTAAATCAATGCCGAAAGTGTTGTTGACAAAGCCCAAACCAAGCAGCCCCATCAAAGTCGGGAAAACATCCGCTTGCTGGGCGAGCGCCTCGCTTTTTATCGGAGCTTTGACCATACCCGGCGCAAAGATTATCAACGGTATCCGGTTATAATTAATGTCCAACAGGTAATTTGATTCAAGTTTTGCTCCGTGGTCGGAAATAAAAACAAAAATTGTGTTGTTGAACCAGCTTCGTTTTCGGGCATTTTCGATTAAATACCTAATCGACCAGTCGGCATATTCCACTGTTTTTAAATGCTTTTCGCTCGAATGTGGTTCGAATCCATCGGGTTTGGGTTCGGGAATCACCCATGGACCATGGTTGCTCGTAGTCAACAGCGCAGCAAGGAAAGGCTTGCCGGTCGAGGCTAATTCGTCGATTGATGGCAGAGTTCGTTCGAACAGTTGATGGTCGGCTATTCCCCATGGCGAAGAAACCAAGGCGTCGATGAAATTTTGCTGCGAAAGCACACGCTCGAAGCCATTGTTGCGCATGATACCGCCGATGTTGTCGAACTGCTCGTCGTGCGGACATGCGAACAGTGTTGAATATCCCAGAGCGCTCAGCGTTGTGCCTATTCCCGAAAACGGCTGCATGAAATACACGTTATCGAACATATTGCCTTCTTCGGGCAGCGAGGGGATGCTTAAAAATACACCAGCCAAACCGTTGAAAGTGTGTATTCCTGCCGAAAAGCAATTTGGAAAGAAAATCGATACTTCCGACAAGCTATCCAAAAACGGCGTCAGAGTAGGTTTGAATAAACCGCTATTGCCCATATAACCGCTGCTCATGCTCTCCATGATGACTATGATGATGTTCATTTTCTTTTGCTCGCCGGTTTCCGGAATCGTCCGGGCAAGAGGCGAATCGAATCCTGCGTCGGACGGTATGTTTAAGTCGTTACGTATTACTGATATGGCTTCAGCTGAATCCATAAAATTGTCCGAAGTAAAATTATTCTCATTCTTGTGCAGCCAACTTTGAATAAAAGTGAATACCGGATTCAATCCCAGCTGATTCGGGAAAGGATATATTGAAAAGTAAGCTGTCCCCCAGCGAATCGGCGATTTTTCTTCGACTCGCCCACGAATGCCGATGAATAAGAACAGCGCAAATAAAACGGAGCTAACCGCAAGATTGATTTTACCAGTTTTTACTTTATCGAAATTGGATGAGCCATACCATTTTGAATAAACTTTTCTTAATAAAATAAAGTATAAAACGCTCAAACCTAGCGCCATTGCAATAAACGGGTAATAGCTGGGGCTTTCGACAAGCATTTCGAACATTATATCCGGAGTCGAAACCCAGTTTAATATCGAAATTGTCAGCCTTGAATTAAAGTATCCGTAAAAAGGAATATCGGCGGCACAAAGTGCAAAACAAGCCGTATAACAAACAAAAACATATGGGAAAGTCAGCTTCCTCAGCCAATTTTGCTTGAACTTGAATATTTCTACCGCAATAGCCCACAAAAAAGGAAAAATCAATATATAACCGCTTATGACAGTATCGAAACGCACGCCCATCCAAAATGCCTCAAAAGTAATGCCTATTGGCACTCCTTGTAATTCCTTGAACGAAGAGATGACTAGGACAATTCGGAATACAGTAAATATTGATAATCCAAGAATGTATAGGTTTAATACAAATTTAATATTTCGGGGAATATTATTGATAATGGACGTGATTCGGGTTAATAATTTCTTGAACATTGCTGTAATTGTTTTTACTATTGATGATGAAAATCTTTGAAATTTGGGTAAGGTTGCCACTTTTCAAGCGTAAAAAAAGTGAATTAAAAAAAAAATGAGTG
>CAYLSY010000159.1:0-6228 GCA_964386275.1 uncultured Hyphomicrobiales bacterium | reverse complement strand
CTTACGGCTACACTTAATACAGGTGATTTTTATGAAGATAGAATTATTAATCCTATTGATATTACTTCGAACAAGCCGTTTATTACAGCTGTGATAAAAAAATCATACGTCGATAATATTGGCTCTGACAGAGGCGACCCTTTTCTGATGATGGTTCCGCCCAAGGAACAATTCATTAAATCTTGCCGGGTAATCAATTCCCAAGGTTATAATTATTCGGTATATTATAGTTCTCCAGTCTTTTCCGAGCATTATATTACGGTGATAGTAAAAAAAGATTTTGCTGCATCTGTTAAAATTGACCGATTACAAGTCGACCAGTCAAAATTTCTACCAATAGGAAGTTCTGATTACTTATACGGAAATTTCAGCGTTGAGCAAGGCGTCCACACAGTAGAGGCTGATGACAAAATCGGTGTCTATGTTTACGGATACGGTGCAGCCGATTCTTATGGATATATTGGCGGCATGAGCATGACACCGTTCGATGTTACTCCTCCTGAAATATTCGTGGAATATGACTGTTTTGAAATCGAAGGATTTGCTACCGAAGTTAATATTCATGATTCAGGTATTGTTGATATTTTTTTAGACACCGATTCAGTTGAAAACTTGAAGTATTTTCAATACCATATTTTCGAATACTGCGCTGATTCCTTGTTTTTTTATGCTGAAAGCTTGAATCCGCGTCTCGATGGCTCGTTCATTCTTTCGATTACCGATTCAATTGGTCTTGTAACAACAAAAAAAATTTATATTCCCGGAATTACAATTGCCCCATTGGGTTGTAAAGGTTCGGAAACAGCGCCGGTGATTGATTATTTCATACCAGTTTTAATGGATACAACATTGTCGATGACAATTACAAACTTTGGGCATTTCTCAAGGGAAATCATCGGTATAACGAATACTAATCCTTTGTTTGAATACTTTAACTTGCCGAAAAATATCATACTCGATTCCGGTGATGTATACACATTCACTTTTAAGTGCAACGATAAATTAGATAGTCTTTATATTGACACTCTTAAAGTTAATACCGATTGCGGGGAAATAGTATTAGCTATTATTCGTTTAAAAATCATTAATTCGGATTGCGACGTAACTGCATTCGATTATTCAGATTTCTTAATGTCAAACGGCATTCAGACCGTAAGGGAAGCGGCGATTTATAGCGGAATAGCCCATTTAACCCGTTCTAATTTATATGAAATTGGAGCAATATGGTATAAGTATCCAGTAAAAGTCATCAACGGTTTCGTTTCCGAATTCGAATTCAGCATGAATTTCGGCAGTAATGGAAATACGATTGAGCATTCCTCGCCCGGAGCCGATGGAATAGCTTTTGTGTTGCAGTCCAATAGCCCGAATCTAAGCGGCGCTCCCGGCGGCGGCATCGGTTATGACGGATTATTGTCTGCTTTGGCAATCGAATTTGATACTTATAACAATGATTCAACTCAACTTGACGATTATTTTGACCCGAACGGCAATCACGCCGCAATTTTGATGTCTGTCAATGATACATTAAAAGCGAAACACTTAAACAATGTGTTGGGAGTCAATACCGATATTTTGCCATTAATTGCCGACGGAAGGCATTATTATGCAAAAATTGAATATAATATAAAAACCAAGGAGTTAACTGTTTACATTGACTCGATAAAAAGCTTTTCGATACCGACTCTTATTGTTACAAATTTCGATATTACTGATTATATACCATTGCTCGACAATGAAAAAACATATGTGGGAATTACATCGGCAACAGGAGCCGCAATGGAATCTCACAATATTCATGCTTGGAGGTTCTGTCCCACACCAATTAATCCGATTAACGACGTAGACGAAGCAACCACAAATGAGTATTTAAAAATTACTCCTAATCCTGTTACCGATTATGCGGAAGTGGAATTCGAAATAAAATCGCCCGCTAATGTTCGGCTTTTTGTTAGTAATTTATCTGGCGAAACAGTAGTAACTTTAAAAGACGGATTCACTGCGGATTTGCATAATGTTATCGGTTTTTCAACAAAAAATTTATCTCAAGGCACCTATTATTTGATGCTGACTTGTAACGACGAAACAATAACTTTGCCATTTGTAGTTTTAAAAAGATAAACAAAGTAAAATTTAGGTATATTAAACGCTTTCACAACTCGGAGTATTTCCTCAATACTTCGAGCAAAGCCTTGAAATCCTTTGGATATGGCTCTGTGATTGTTGTTTCGGCATCAGTTGCCGGATGGGCAAATGTGATTGAATAGGCGTGCATTGTAATGCGGGAAATAATCGGTTTTTCTGAATCGTTCTTCTTGATGTTAAATTTTCTTTTTATGCTCGAAAGGAAAAATTCACTGTTTGAACCATAATCCGGGTCGACAAGCAAAGGATGTCCTATTGCCGCGACATGTGTCCTAAGCTGATGATGCCTGCCTGTAACAAGGTCAATCTCAACCAAGGTTGCAGCGCGAAACCTTTCGATAACATGAAGTCGCGACATAGACTCCTTGCCTCGGGCTGTCGGCTTCGAACAACCTTTGCGAGCCGGGTCGGGGGCGATTGGAATATCAATATCGAAATCATCTTTGTTGACGATACCGGTAAGCGCTGCGTGGTAGAGCTTTTTTACGCTATTAGTTTGAAACATGGTATTCAATTTCCTATGGCTCTCGGCATCTTTGGCAAATAGCAATACTCCGCTTGTGTCGCGGTCAAGACGGTGAACAACGAATACCTTGCCGTATTGCTTTTTCAGCATCGAAGCAAGATTCAGCTTTGAAGAATCGTATCTGTCGGGAATAGTCAATACTCCGGAGGGTTTTGCAATTCCAAGAATATAATCATCTTCGAATATTATTCTATAATTTTCGTTTTTTTTCATTCAAAAGCGTTAATCATTATAATATAACTTCACCGCTGAATTATAAGTATTAGTTAGCAGAGACGCAATCGTCATCGGTCCCACTCCGCCGGGAACGGGTGTTATCGCCGAGCATTTTTCCTTGACGTTTTCATAATCGACGTCTCCGCAAAGGTAATAACCCTTTGCAGCGGTAGAATCCTCAACTCGGTTAACTCCTACGTCAATAACAACAGCGCCATCTTTGACGTCATCGGATTTAATCGCTTTTGGCGAACCCATCGCGGCAATCAAAATGTCTGCTTGGCGAGTGTAAATACTCAAATCCTTAGCGCCGGTATGGCAAATGGTTACGACGGCATTGGCATTGGAGTTCTTTTGGTAAAGCAGGTTGGCAATCGGTTTGCCGACAATATTGCTGCGGCCGACAACCACAACATGCTTCCCCTTGGTTTCGATATTTGAACGACGCAGCAGTTCCATAATTCCAAGCGGTGTGCATGCAACAAAGCAGGGAAGACCTATCATTAATTTGCCTACATTGACAGGATGGAAACCGTCGACATCCTTCGAAGGTTTAATCGATTCAATTACTTTCTGCTCGGAAATCTGCTTCGGCAACGGCATTTGAACTAATATTCCATGAACCTCGGGCGCATTGTTCCATTGGTTTACTATTGCGAGAACTTCGCTTTCGCTCGCCGTTGCAGGCAAAGTTTTCACAATTGAAAGGTAACCGATTTCTTCACATGCTTTCTTTTTCGAGCCGACATAGCTTTGGGAAGCAGGATTGTCGCCCACAAGCAGCATCGCTAGTCCGGGTTTTATACCATCGGTTGCAAGCAATGCGGCAGTTTTTTCTTTTAATTCCATGCGGATTTGGGCAGATATGGCTTTGCCGTCAATAATTTGAGTCATTTGTTGCCTACCTTCTGTTTCTAAATACTTTTTTCTTTAAAATAACGTAAATCGGAAACGCAAATATTGCAATAACAACAAGCAAACCTATATTGAAAAGCACACTGAATGCCAGTTTCATTACTGCCAAAATCAAAGAAAACAACGCCACTGTGATTATAATTGCAATTATTGCAATAAAAATGTTTTTAACCATTTATTATTCCCTATTTTTAATTACAAAATTAATAATAATATACGAGCAAACACTGAAAAAGTTGTGAGCTCTTAATAGTTTTTAATGATAAACAATTTTTTATTCTAAACAACAATCGCTAAATTATAAGTTTTAATTTACCATAATAAAAATTGACATCTAAACAATGGATTTATGAGGATAGCAATAGTAAACGACCTTTTGCTTGCTGTGGAAGCGCTTCGCAGGGTAATCGTAACGATTCCGGGATATGAAATAGCTTGGACTGCATACAATGGCGCAGAAGCAGTTGAAAAATGCTCGAAAGACAGACCTGATTTGATATTGATGGATTTATTGATGCCTGTCATGGACGGAGTGGAAGCCACACGGCTGATTATGCAGAAAACCCCTTGCGCTATTCTTATCGTTACAGCTACCGTAACAGGCAATGCAGGCAAAGTATTCGATGCCATGGGCTATGGCGCTCTCGACGCCGTAGGCACTCCGACTTTGGCGCCAAATGGAACAATCGAAGGCAGCGACGATTTGCTGAAAAAAATCTTTACAATCGGAAAGCTTATAGGTTCAGAAACGATTGATATAATTATTGGGAAAAAAAGCGCTCATAAAGTGCCAATGTCTTTGCCAAAATTGATAGCTATCGGCTCTTCGACCGGCGGGCCGCGTGCGTTGGCGGATATTCTATCGTCATTGCCCGGTGAATTAGGTGCTGCAATTGTGATTATTCAACATGTGGACGACCATTTTGCCGGCGAGCTTGCTACCTGGCTCGACGGACAAACTCGATTGAAGGTGATTCTTGCCCGAGAGGGTATGTATCCGGAAAAAAATGTTGTTTTTATTGCCGCAACGAATAACCACTTAACTATCGGTTCGGATTTTGCTTTCCACTATACCGTCGAGCCGAAGGATTACCCATATAGACCATCTGTCGACGCTTTTTTCAACAGTCTTGTGTCTTATTGGCCACGAAAAGATGTAGCCATTCTATTAACCGGAATGGGCAGGGATGGCGCTTCGGGACTGCTTGAGCTGAAAAAGCACGGCTGGCATACAATCGCACAAGACGAGGCGACATCGATTGTCTACGGTATGCCCAAAGCAGCCGCAGAGTTAAATGCCGCCAAGGAAGTGCTGCCATTGGAACAAATTCCGTCCGCCGTATTGAAATGTTTGAAATAATCGAAAATTAAATAGAATGGAGTCTGAAAATGAAATCAAATGATGCTGCTGTGCAAAATCTTCAAATGAAAGAATATAAAATAACAGTTCTACTAATCGATGACCAGCAAATCGTAGGCGATGCAGTCAAGCGAATGTTGGCTGCCGAAGAAGATATAATCTTTTACTTTTGCCAAGAGCCTGCGAAAGCTGTTCAGTATGCTGCCGAAATCCAACCGACGGTAATTCTGCAGGACCTTGTGATGCCGGACATAGACGGATTGACACTTGTTCGATTCATCCGCGTTCATCCGAAATTAAAAGATGTGCCGCTAATTGTGCTTTCAACCAAGGAAGAAGCCGTTGTCAAGGCTGAGGCTTTTTCGCTCGGAGCAAACGATTATATCGTCAAATTACCTGATAAAGTAGAGCTGATTGCTCGTATTCGCTACCATTCGAAAGGTTATATCAGTCTGCTGCAGCGCAACGAAGCCTACGAAGCCTTGTATAAAAGCCAACAAATCATGGCAAACGAAATTGCACGCGCCGCAGAATATGTTATTTCGCTGCTGCCGAAGCCGATTTCCGATGGTTTGATAAAGGCTGATTGGCGCTTGACACCTTCAATTCAACTTGGCGGTGATTCTTTTGGCTACCACGATATTGATAGCGAACATTTTGCAATTTATCTGCTCGATGTTTGCAATCACGGCGTGGGACCGGCTTTGCTTTCGGTGTCTGTATTAAATATTTTGCGCTCTCAGGCTTTGCCAAATACCGATTTCAGATACCCGGAACAGGTTCTTTATGCCTTGAACGAAACTTTCCAAATGAGCGCTCAAAACGATTTATATTTTACGATTTGGTATGGCGTTTTCAATAGAACGACACGTAAACTGCAGTATTCGAGCGGAGGTCATCCTCCGGCATTGCTGATAAACAGCGCCGGAGCAGTAACTGATTTGATTACTCCAAATTTTATCATCGGAGGATTGCCCGGATTCGAGTATTCAAGCCAAACAATCGATGTAGAAAGAGGCTCGGATTTGTATGTTTTTTCCGATGGTGTCTACGAAGTTCAAGAGCC
>CAYLSY010000158.1:0-6235 GCA_964386275.1 uncultured Hyphomicrobiales bacterium | reverse complement strand
TGTGTTGTGTCAATGAATTCCTTCAAGTTCGGTATCAACATAAAAACCTCTGAATATCATTCCGCAGAAAGCAGCCACTGTTATTGTTCATAAAAAAAACGAAAGAAAACAGATTTAATAAATTTTATCTGATTTTCATAAATACAATATTATTTTTTTTCAATTTACTTAAATTTACTTTGCTGAACCAATGTTTCTGCGAAAATTCCTTAAAAAAAAACGTGAAATAATTGTTAATTATTGATTACAATTAACTGTTATCAAATATCATACCAGTTTGCAATAAGTTGTAAGTATTTGTAAAATCAATTATTTGATGCAATGTATGTTTTATCGAATTGAGTTGCATTAAAATATTTTAATCTTTATATCTTCGCTTTTTGTCAAAAAAATGGATATATATTCCCGAACAGTAATATGGATTAAAATATTATTATGTCTATAACGTTTTTAAAAAAATTAGCTATATAACAGTATTAGTTACAGAATATATCATATAAATAAATCGAAAAAAATTCCATATTCAAATGAGGAAATTATGCCAAATATCATCGAAGGCAATTACGAAGCCGCAGGAAAGAAATTTGCAATAGCAGTCTCGCGCTGGAATAATTTTGTTGTCGGCAAAATGCTCGAAGGAGCGCTCGACGGCTTAAACAGGCATGGAGCCATTAGCTCTGATATTACGATTGCCTATTGCCCCGGTGCATTCGAAATACCGTTGCTTGTCAAAAAATTAGCCTCCTCAAGGAAATACGACGCAGTTATAGCTCTCGGAGCGGTTATCAGAGGCTCGACGCCCCATTTTGATTACATAGCTGCCGAAGTCTCAAAAGGCATTGCCAATGTATCGCTCGAAACGATGACTCCTTGCATACTTGGCGTTTTGACGACAGATACAATTGAGCAGGCAATCGAACGAGCAGGCGCTAAATCAGGCAACAAGGGCTTCGAGGCTGCGATGAGTGCAATTGAAATGATTTCTTTATTCAAGGCTTTGGATTAAGAAAAAAGGCGTGCCTATTTTAGATTTTACCGATTAGCTAAAATAATTACCACATTTGAGATGAATTTAATGAAATTAGCTTTATTTTCATTCATTGCTTTTTTGCTTGCCTTTTTCAGCGCCGAATCAGAATTCCAACTCAGCAATTGGAATATCTATACTTCGATGTATAATGTTAAAACTGCCGTTTTCGATGCTAACGGCAGGATTTGGGGCGGCACCGATGGCGGTTTGTTCGTTTATAACAGACAAGAAGACACATTCAAAGAATTCAGAACAATTAATGGCTTGCTTAGTCTTGATATAAGCAAAGTCGCTTACGAGCCGAAATCTCAGAAAATTTTTGCTGCCACCAGCGATGGAATCCTTCATGTCATCAGCATGGATTATTCATGGAAATACTATCTTGATATAAAAAATGCCGGTTTTCCAAATCCTATTATTACGGGAATTGTATTTAGGGAGAACTTGGCATATATCGTCGGCGGATTCGGATTAGCGGTTTTTGACTCAGATATTGGTATTTTCACCGAAACAGCCCAGAAACTCGGCTCTTTCCAACAAAATACAAAGGTTAACGGAATTATTATTCAAAATGATACAATTTGGCTTGCAACCGAATCTGGTATAGCCTTTGCTCCGGTCGCTTCGACTATTGCCGACCCATCGTCATGGAAAAATATTACAAAAACTGACGGATTGGTAGAAAATAATGTACTATCGGTTTACTTCTTCGATGATGCTCTTTATGCTGCCACAGATTTCAATGTTATGAAAGTGCTGAAGGATACTATCGAAAACGTGCTTACTTTGGATGTATGGAACAACGTAGTTCAGTTGGGTAGCTATAAGGATAAACTTTGTGTAATGGTGAAATACGAATTTCAAAACGTTGATAAATCAAAATACTGGACAAGTTATACATACATGTTCAACGGGTTCTGCGTTAATGAATATTCAGAGGACAAGGAAATTGTGTTGTTTACGAAAAAAGCAGGATTAGGATTTATTGACGGCGACAGCATAATCTATAAGTATGCCATTAATCCAACTTCTAATGTTTTTAAAAGTATAGCAACCGCTCCCGATGGAAGTATTTGGACAGCGACAGACAATAGCGGCAAATCCAATGGTTTTATGAGGTATCATAACGGGAAATGGACTAATTATATTACTTTAAATTATCCTGAAATAAAATCTAACTATTATTACAAGGTGGCTGTCAGCTCCAAAGGCAATCTTATTGCTTCGGGATGGGGCTGCGGATTTGTTTACGGCAAACCGAGCGGCGACACTATGATTTTAAATCGCTATGATAATAAGAACTCGCCGCTGACAGGGATCGATATTAACCCGGATTATGTTCTTGCCGGCGAAGCCGTTTTCGACAACAAAGGCTTGGCTTGGATTGTCAATAACGGCGCAACTAGCTATGGTCCGCTATTGTTGGCGCTCGATGAAGACGGAAATTTTTATCCCTTCGATAATTGCATTAACGAAAGCAACAGGACATTTCTAACGCTTTGTATCGATAATGCCGGAACAAAATGGCTCGGCTCGAATAGTAATTCAGGTTTGTATTATTTTAATGAAAAAAATACTCTCGATAATGCTGCCGATGATATTTGCGGTATAATCAATTCTTCGAACTCCAATTTAACTTCCAATTTGATTAGCGCATGCGCTGTCGATAAAAATGGATATATTTGGCTGGGAACTGGACTCGGTTTGAATGTGGTTTTAAATCCTACGGCAGTATTGAATAATTCTATTCCAATAATAAGGAAAATTAACCTGCTCAGCTCGCAAAGTATTACAAATATTTATATCGACCCGCTAAACAACAAATGGATTTCTACACCCGATGGAGTTTGGGTGTTGAATCCCGAAGGCAGTGATGTCATTGCCTACCTGACGACCGAGAACACGAAACTGCCTTCTAACGCTGTGTTTTCAGTTTCGATGATGCCCGAAACCGGCGAGGTTTTCTTTGGCACCGAGCAAGGATTGGTGCAATGTTCCAGCTTGAACGGCGAACCGTTTCAAAACTATGACATCAAATGCTATCCGCAACCATTCGAGCCTGTTATCGATGGTTTGCTTACTATCGACGGTTTGGCGGAAGAGTCTCAAATATTTATTGCTACTGTCAGCGGCAGCAGAATTCGCCGGCTTGATGCATTTGGAAGAAAAACCATTTGGGACGGTCGCGACGACGACGGAAATCTTGTGCCGATGGGCATTTATCTTGTTATTGCATCTTCGGCGACTACGGATCAAACCGCTGTTCAGAAAATCGCTGTTATAAGGAAATAGAGTTGGAAGAGTTTAGATTATCGAGTTTTGGACTGGCAATATTCGCTTGTTTTGTTGCATTTACCGCTGTTTTCTTTCATGTTGCGCCGGGGAAATTTCCTGCCGACGATGGTTTTTTCTACCTGCAAATCGCAGCAAATATCGCTTCGGGCAACGGTTCTACTTTTAACGGAATAATGCCAACCAATGGCTACCATCCGCTGTGGATGGTATTTTGTGTATTATCGGCTCTCATATCCGGCTCGAATAAACCGGTTATGATGAGCATCGTTTGGCTTTTTCAAGTTTCCCTTTTCATCTCATCTCTTTTCCTACTGAAATCGGTCTTCTTTGCTAAGAAAGAACTCGAAGACAGAGAAAGCGTCGATTCCGAAAAACGCTGGGCGGTATTCTTCATTGCTGGCGCTGTTCTAACTTTGATATTTCTCGGCAGCGGAACGCTTTATTTTACCGAAGCGTTTCTAAATCTCTTCTTCATTATGCTCTGCCTCTTTTTTATTAAAAATTACGAGTATTCAACAAGGAATGCCGCAATTTTTGGAGCGCTTATCGGCTTGCTGACGCTATCGAGGCTTGACAATATCGTTGTTGCGCCAATATTAGCTCTTGCTTATTTATATAAATACAACACTTTGAAAATCAAGCCTTTTGCGATAGTTGCCGCTGCTGGCGCTTTTACTGTTGTGCCGTATCTTGTGTGGAATTTATTTGAATTCGGCGCTCTGATGCCGATTAGCGGTTCGATTAAAAGCTATTTCCCTTCGCTTTTTATCGGTTCAGTAGATATTTACGGTAAAGCGACAGGCGCAATTACTTTTTTCTATATTATTTTTCTTTTCGTTTTTTATAAAAAACGCGAAGGCTTCATTCTTAGATTAGCCGTTGCCGAAGCCGCAGCGGCTCATTTCCTTTGGAACGCCGCTTTCCAAAGCGCAATCGGACAATGGTACTGGATTTGGGAGTATGTGGCAGTGGCGCTGTTTGCGGCGGATATTGTCTATTTCTTGGCGACCCGAAAGTCAGGCAGAGAATGGATTTATGCACCATATATAATGTCAATTATACCGTTGCTAATACTGATGTTTGCTCTTGCGTTCTCCGTTATCAGGGCTTACTTTGATTTCAGCTTCAAATATTCAGTGCTTCAAGGCACGAAAATCGAAAGAAGCTCGACCGACGACATTGAAGCGCTGGCTTATAAACTCAACAAATATTTGCAGCCCGGCGACCGCGTGTTCGTCTGGGATTCGCCCGGCAAGCTCGCCTACTACTCGAAAATGGCGATTTTGCCTTCGGACGGTTTGGTTTCGAATCACGAATACGTCGAATACATTAAGCGCTATGGCGTGCCGCAATATTTAAAAGAACATAACGTAAAATACATGTTGCTGCCATATTCCAGTTTACCGGAATTCGATTACAGCCGCCTATTCCTTACGATGAAGAAAGTCGACGGCGGATACAAACTCGATTTCACTTCGCCGGTGGACAACGCATCTTGCGGCAGTTTAATGCTTAACAGCGCAAATCTATGCTTCATAGAGCCAAGTCCGCGCCGTAAATACGAAAGCACTCACGAGGAAATAGCGCTGTGGAAGCTGATGTGGTAAAAAAAAAGGAGTGATGCTTTCACTCCTTTTTTGTCCAAATTATCTGATTATTATCAGTGGTTGAGTTAATACTTCACTGTTCGAGTGAATTACAACGATATAATATCCCGGTTCTAATCCGGAACAGTTTATCATAAGCTCTTTGTTTATTTCACTTGAAGTGAAACATTTGCTTAACACTTCTTTGCCTTTTAAATCATAGAAAATCACAGATATATTTTGTGAAATATTACTGTTAAAGCAAATTTTTGTGTACTCATCTGCAGGATTAGGATATAAGAAGACATCCTTTGTGTTTTGAGGCTCTTCAACAGAAGTTGCTGGAGAAATTTTATAGTAATAGACAATAGAATGGCGGACGGTTTCGCTGGCGTCGTTTGTAAATACGAAATTGAGCTTGACAGTATCTTTGCCTTCGTAAGGGTTAGTGTATTGTTGAGTGCCGAGCAGTAGGGAACTGTCTGCTTCAAGCAGTATTGGAAGAGGTTTCGGCAGATTTAAAAGCACTTCGCCTGTTCCGGTTATTTCTGAATATACTTCGGAAAGATACCAAGTGGAATCAGTATAATTAACTGCACGATTATCATCAAATTCTTCCGTTGTGTCATTGACTTCCCAATTGTATTCTTTCATCGATAAATTTCCGGTAATGAAAAGCTCTTTATTGACTAAGAAATGAACAATTAATGAATCAGAAATTATTTTTTGCTCGTTACTGCTGCCGTCGCGTCCGAAAATCTTGAAACTGAATTTACTCGTTTCCGGTTTTAGTGGTCTTAATGTTAATTCAATAATCAATCTTTTATTGATATCGAATGTAAACGGAGGAACAACGCTTGAATCGCCCAAATAATACCCTTTGAAAGTATAGTTTTCGCCCTCAAATTCATATTGAATAGAGTCGACTAATATTGAATTTGAAGTAAGGTTAGTCAGGAAAATTAGCCCTTTTGAAGTATAAGCATTCTCGCCGTACGAGCTTTTTTTATTTATATTAATAGCAGTACCACAACCAAAAATAATCAATTCATCCCTATCAACAGCTTTATAGCGATAACGAATATCGATTGAATCAATCTTTAATGAGCTTTCCTTACGGTAATAAAGCCTATATGTAGAATATAAATATTCTCCGGAAGCGCTAATCGAATCGACTTCTGAAGCAATGTAACGAAAAGAAATATCTACAGAATCGTTAGGTGCTATATAATCACCTGCTTGTGCTATATAAGATGTTCCGGCTAAAGCAACATTATTTTTGAGAATTGAGCTGTCATTGTCATGAATATTGGTTTGAGCTATT
>CAYLSY010000157.1:0-6304 GCA_964386275.1 uncultured Hyphomicrobiales bacterium | reverse complement strand
AATAGATAATTTGAAAATTATTTTAAAAAAAACAATTTATATTAAAAAGGTGTAATATGTCATTATATGTATATAAATCAAGGGATTTCGACGAAACTTATGAGAACACAATTTTCGAAGAGATATATAATACAATCGGTCCGTTGTTCGAAAATCGTCCGGACAGCACATATTTAATCGGAAATTTCATTTGCCAGGAAAAGAATTTCGATGCGCTTTTAATCAAAAACAATTCAATAATAATAATCGAATTCAAAAATTACGGCGGAAAAATTTCTTTTGAAAATAATAATTTGGAAGGCGGAATTTGGAAATCTAACAATGTTGAAATCAAATGCAGCCAGAATTATATCAATCCATACCGTCAAGTTGCGAATTATAAGACTGTATTGGGTGATACTCTGCGACATTCGTATAAAATAAGCGGTATCGACCCTTACCAGTCCCACGGTATTGTATTGTTTAATAAAGATATTACGGAAATTAACAAGTATCCCGATTTTAAATTCTATTATTGGGACGTCAATGATTTGTCCTACAACACTTGGTTTCATCTTGTCGATAAAAGGTCAATCGGCAATAAAGTAAAGCACATTAGCAGCCGCGATATTTGGTTCGACGATAAAACGATGAACGAGCTGATAAGTAAAATTAGAGATAATTCCTTGATGTTTCAAGTAGCCGAGTACAAACGAAGCGATACAACTATTATCGACTATATATCGACTCGCAGCCTGCAGAAAGAGTCTTGGCTGATTGTGGATTCAACAAAAGGCATAAGTGCCGAATCGCTAATGACCGAACTAGAAGCCAAAACTAGCGAAATTATTACCGATTATTTACAATTAACAAAGCAAGCGATTGCCGATATATTGGATTCTATCAACAGTTTCACAATCGCTGACGAAAGCGAAATCAAAGCTTTTGCAGAAAGTATATTTTACAACGATAGAATATCTTTTGCTCACTTGTTGGACAAAATTAATAATATAGCTGATCTTGAATTAGAAGAAAGAAAAATTTCCGGCGAGCGATTAGGAAAGCTGAAATCGGATTTTATCACTGCATTTCTTAAGAAAATCAGAAAATCAATTGAAGAAAGTTACAAAAAAATAACTCGGGAATGTGCCCAATCCTTCGACAAGAAGCTTTTGAATAACCTGATGGACATCGGCGATAAAATTTTTGCTATTAAAACAGGCTTTTTCGATGTTGCCACAGGCGAAAAAGAGCTCGAAGTGGAGTTCAACCAAAAGAACAATTTCCTGCGGCTGGAAATTGACCTGAGGTCTTATTTATTCATTAAATATAAAGAATCACTTGCAGATATTGCCGAACTGCTCAACTCGAAGGCTTTTGCCGTTGTATCGTTTTTGCCTTTGTTTATTCAAATTCCTGCAGAATCGGAAAATCATCTGACAATGCAGCAATACCTTCTCTTTGCTTTCATCATGCAAAGAAATCTGAATAATGAGCCGTGCAAGGAAACCGCCGAGGAAATAGCAAGACAAATTATGCTTACTCCTGAAGAAATTGAATCGGCATTGAAATATATGCTTGAACGCAAATTCATTTTCAATCTTGATAAAAGCGGCAGCAACAGGCTCTATATCAATGGGCCTAAGCTAATTAAAATAAAAAACGATGTTTATTCTTCAGCAAGCGCTTAACGAATAAATCTATTATAAAGAAAAATGAAATAATTTAATTTATGTACGGCTTTCTTTTGATTCACGCTGTTTCCATTTAACAAAGTGGCGCAATTGCTACCTGCTTCCGAAAATTGCTGTGCCGACACGCACAAAAGTTGCGCCTTCCTCAATCGCCAACTCGAAATCGCCGGTCATGCCCATCGAAAGATGCTTGAGCGGCGATTTTTCATTTTGATGATTGTAAGTATCAAACAACGAACGCAATAAACGGAATTCCGACCGAACGAGTTCTTCGTCGTCGCTGAACGAGCCTATTGTCATTAATCCTTGTATGTTTAGATTCGGAAGAGCATTTACGACGTTTACAAGCTCAATTGTATCGTTTGGATTGCAGCCGGATTTTTGTTCTTCGCCGGAAGTATTGACTTGAATAAGCGCGTCGATTATTCTGTTCGAATTTCCGGCGCAGCGGTTGATTTCCTCTGCTAAACGAAGACTGTCAATAGTATGAATCATGTTTATGAACGGCGCTATATATTTTACTTTATTGGTTTGCAGATGCCCGATGAAATGCCACACGGGCTGACGAATGTTCATTTCGTTCAACGATTTGTATTTTTCGTTCAATTCTTGAACATAGTTTTCGCCGAAAATGCTGATACCAGCTGAAATAGCGTCGACTATAACATCTGCTGTTTGAGTTTTCGAAACGGCTATAACTTTAACCTCTTCGGGCGAGCGTCCGCAATTGAGCGCTTTCCTTCTTGCTCGTTCGCAAATCGATTCATAATTATTTCTTAATATATCTATATTTTTCATGGTATTATAAAAAAAGTATCAGTTGAATAACCATCGTCATTAAGGATTGTCAAAAATCCTGCATATATTCGGCAATATAGTAATTCTTGAATTGTATCTACTTGAATTTTAATAAACAATAAACTTAGCGCTTTGTGTTTTTCCGTTTGCATTAACTACCAAGAAATAAACACCCGTATTTAATTTTGATGTCGGAATAGAATAAATATTTAAGCCATCCTTGGTTTCGAGCGTTTCCGACGATACTATATTGCCGGAATAATCAAAAACATTAAATGTCGCCAATCCTGAATTACTGCCGAAGACAGCGTCAATACATTTTTTGTCGCATCTATATACAAGTTGAAGTTTTTCGCTCGAAGGACTTAAATCTTTAACTTTGGTAACAGCGTTTGTGAAAACCTGCATCAGTGTTCGATATTGCGGACTATTATTAATTGTGATGGATTTAAATGGCGGCACAGAATTGATTATGAAATTCTGGGTTATGGAATCCACAATTAAATCATAATAAAAAACGCTTCCGTCATCAAGATTAAATTGAAATGAAACAGGTAATTCAGTGTATACGCCATATTTTGTAGAATTCTGCTGTTCTATCTTCACAGCGCAATTCCAAGTTCCATCATCATTGCTCGAAATAATATCCGTATTAATATCAAGATAGGGTAGCCACTTGCCATAGACCCATTGGTCGAAGAAATTGTCGAGCGAAATGCCGGATTCCGCTTCCATAGCATCTTTCAGCGTTTGTGTTGTAACGCATGAATATTTGTTTTCATTCAAATATTCTCGAATTGCATTGAAAAAGTTAGTGTCGCCAACTTTATATCTCAACATAGCAAGAACCGATGCGCCCTTGTCGTAAATCGTCGTTGGGTAGTTCGATGACGGCGTTTTTCGCGGGAAATCATACAGTGGCAAAGCTCCTTCGCTTGGCAACACGCTGTTTTTATAACTGCTCATAGTCTTATTTATATTATTTAGATATGAGTTGAAACCGCCGACATGCTCCAGCCAGAGGGATTCGCAGAAACGAGCAAAACCCTCGTTTAACCAAGCTTCGCGAAAATCGCGGCAGGTAACCATATCACCAAACCATTGATGAGAAAGTTCATGCGCCATTGTAAGATTCATGGAATCGGCTGTGGCTATTGCGTTTCGGATTATGCTTACAGGAAATGCAATCAACGTCTGATGCTCCATAGCGCCAACTACCGTATTGACATATCCAACTTTCGCAAAGGGATACTTGCCGAATAAAGATTCGAAATAAGCTGTTATTGCCGGCACTTTTTTATAGAAGTATAATGATGCGGTTGTGTCTTGAGGCAGAGTATAAACGCTGACAACAGGTTCTTGTTCGGATATTTTCAACTCAACATAGTTGTCGAGCGCAAAAGCAAGCAAATATGTGGAACATAATTCTTCCTGAATCCATGTGTATATATCGGTTCCGTTGTCAAGAAAATCGACACTATGCAAATATCCGGTCGAAGCCAGATATTTTCCTGCTGGCACGATGAATCTGCCTTTGAAAGTCGCTTTGTCCGAAGGATGGTCGAAACATGGCATCCAATGCTGGGCGCAAGAAACGTAGTTATTATAAAAGCCAACTCCAATTGAATAGATACCTGTTGAAGTTGATTGAACTCCGCCCCAGCGGGCTGTCCCGCCTTCGTTGCTCATCGTTCCGCTATAGAAGATTTTTACTTCGTCGGTGTCTCCGGCAACGCCTGCGAAAGGTTGAATTTCATAATGATATTTTGCCGAATCTGGTATTAATACTTCAGAAAAGGTTGTCAATTCGCCGTTATAAAAAACGGAATCGACTTGAAGTCCACGTAGCTGAAAGAAAAATTTGTTTTCATTAGGCGGCTTAAGCCATTTAATTTTAATGGTGTTAATGCCATTGGCTTCGAGGCTCGGCGCTTTCGATAAATCGAGCTGTAAGTCGTAGCTTATCACGTCGAAAGCCGGCTCGAAGTATTCTGTTGGCCCCGGAAAATCGTTTGCTGAAGCATAATTTGAGCAAAAAATTGTAATAGACAGAATCGATAGAATTGCTATTGCCGTTTTTTTCAAGTTTTTCATTGCATTATCTTTGGAAATTAATATTTTTCTTGAACAGATGAAATCCACTTAAGATGTAAATTTACAAAAATATCGGCATAACTACCCAATTCAAATTTTACGGAAATAAAAAAAAGCCCGGCAAAAACCGGGCATTTGATGGCTTGTAATGAAATTGAATATGCTGCAAGCCGTATGTTTCGTGTTTTTTCATTTTCTTGCATAATTAAGCGTATGCTGCTTTAACCGAGCGGTCTGAAATTAAATAGTTTACGATAGCCTGACAGGAGTGCATAACAGTCGAATGGTCGCGGCCGCCGAACGTCGAGCCGATGCTTTTAAGCGATAATTGAGTAAATTCCTTTGATAGGTACATCGCCAATTGCCGTGCTAAGGTAATTTCATGCTTTCGCGATTTCGACTCGAGTATTTCTGGTGTTAGTTTGTAGTAATCAGCCACCAATTGCTTGATGTCGTCAGTTGTAACGGGTTTTGGTTCGAAGTTGGCAATGCCGTGGACGACTTCCTTAGCCAAATCGAGGTTCATTTCCCTGCCGTCGAAAGTAACTTTGGCAATAAGACTGATTAATGCGCCTTCGAGTTCGCGGACGCTGCTATTGACGTAACGAGCGATGTATTCGACGACATCATTCGGCAACTCGAAGCCTTCGTCGGCGCTTTTCTTTTGCAGTATAGCCATTCGCATTTCGAGGTCGGGTGGCTGCACATCGACAATCAATCCCCATTGAAAGCGTGAAATTAGTCTGTCGTCGACTTCCGACAGGTCGCGAGGCGGTCTGTCGCTCGTTAATATGATTTGCTTTCCGGCTTGATGCAGCGCATTAAATGTGTGAAAGAAATTGTCTTGTGTTTTCTCTTTACCGCCGAAAAATTGAATATCATCGACTATTAAAACATCTATATTTCGATAAAATTGAATAAATTCAGAAGTTTTGTTGTTTTGGATAGCATTGACGAATTCCATGGTAAAGCGCTCGCTGGTTGTGTAAAGCACTCGCGAGCGGCTGTTGTTGTGAATGATTTGGTTGCCGATACCCTGCACCAGATGCGTTTTTCCAAGACCGGTCTCGCCGTATATTACAAGGGGGTTAAAGCGGGTTTTGCCCGGGTTTTGGCTAACTGCTGTTGCAGCGGAACTCGCCAATTGATTGCTTTCGCCGCGAATGAAATTATCGAAGACATAACGTGGGTTCAAATATGTTATAAATTCTTCTTCGGCAGGTTTTTCCTGATTGAATTGCAGTGCAACTTGCTTGTTTTGAGGCGGATACTTGAACGCAGGCAGTTTAATGGATTTGTTTTTGCTGTTGACCGCGCTTTCGTCTACAACAACTTCGTATTGGAGAGTTGCATTTTCGCCCATAGCCTCGCTTACAGTGCGCCGAAGTAAAGGATAATAATGCTCTTCAATCCATTCGCAAAAGAATTGACTCGGCACGCTGACAACCAATTTTCCATTATCGAATTGCAGCGCTTTTATCGGCTCGAACCATGTTTTCCAGACTTGTGCAGAAACGTTATCTTTTATGATTTCTTGGCATTTATGCCAATAAAACTCAGCTTCTGAAGCAGTATTACATTCTTTTTGTGATTCTGTCTTTAATTTTAAAATATTATTTTCATTTTTGACATTGATAGATAATCGTTCTGAATTCTTCTCTATATCTGAATTCTTAAACAAGATGCCCCCTGAATAAAAAATATCAATAATTTTTTTGAAAGAAAATGAATTTTATGCA
>CAYLSY010000156.1:0-6304 GCA_964386275.1 uncultured Hyphomicrobiales bacterium | reverse complement strand
TTCAGTTTGTTTCTTTTCAGGTTTTGTGAACAGAGTTCTTGTTTTATTATACTCAATCAGTTCGCCGAGATAAAAGAATGCCGTATAATCACTTACACGAGCTGCTTGCTGCATGTTATGAGTAACGATAACAATTGTATAATTGCTTTTCAGCTCAAGAATGAGTTCTTCGATTTTCGCCGTGGAAATAGGGTCGAGTGCGCTCGCGGGTTCGTCCATAAGCAAAATATCCGGATTTACTGCCAAGCAGCGAGCAATGCACAGGCGTTGCTGCTGACCGCCGGATAGTCCCAATGCGGATTCCTTAAGCCGGTCTTTTACTTCGTCCCAGATAGCAGCGCGTTTCAGCGAGCCTGAGACAATTTCGTCGAGCGTGTTTTTATCTCGAATCCCATTTACTCGGGGGCCGTAAGCGACATTATCATAAATGGATTTCGGAAATGGGTTCGATTTCTGGAAAACCATTCCGATTCGCTTGCGCAATTGAACAACATCGATATTTTTGTTATAAATGTCGATTTCGTCAATAACCACACTTCCTTCGACTCGAACGCTGTCAATAAGGTCGTTCATTCGGTTGAGAGTACGTAAAAATGTTGATTTTCCGCAGCCCGATGGTCCGATGAATGCGGTTACTTGATTCGATGGTATATCAAGCGTAATTTCGCTTAGCGCTTGTTTCGTGCCGTACCAGAGGTTGAGATTATTAACCGTGATTTTTTTCTGTTTCATAATTTATTATAATTTTACCAATATTCTTTTATTTATTGAATTAATGCTAAGAATTTTTTTTATAGCTCTATCTTCTATTCCAAGTTCATATTCACAATTCTTTATTCTCCTCGGCTAAGCTTTGCGCGGACACGCGAGCGGAGAAATATTGCACTAAAGTTTAATAAAAACGTAAGCAATAGCAACACTAATGTTGTAGCATATTGCAAAGGTAGTGTTAACTCGACGTTAGTCGATTGAGTTGTAAGGACATATATATGGTAGCCGAGTTCCATAAATTGCGAAGACAACGAATTAGGCAAGTCGGGCAGGTAATATGCTGCGCCTGTAAAAAGAATCGGCGCCACTTCGCCGGCTCCGCGGCTAACGGCGAGGATTCCTCCGGTTAGAATGCCTGTAATAGAACCCGGAAGTACAACACGCAATATCGTGCCAAATTTTGTGGCTCCAAGCGCAAGACTTGCTTCGCGCAAGTCCTTTGGAACAGTTCTAATCGCCTCCTCGACCGATACGATGACAACAGGTAAAGTTAATAGCGCCATTGTTAAAGCAGCCCAAATCAATGCAGGTTGCCCCCAATGAGGACGTCGTCGCTCTTTGATATATTGAACTACTTCGTCTTTAGTAACTGTGCCGTCTTCGCCGTATACTTCAGGTAACACTTTCAAAATTTCTATTTCCTCTGCCCAATAATCTGCGTCGTCGGCAGCAAGAATTTCACGAACACTATTTACACCAAATTTATCATCGACTTTATATTGCTGTGGAGCAGCTTCCAATACTGTTTGTATTTTTTCAATACGAGAATCGGAATTCCATGTGTCGATTTGCTTGCCGACTGTGCCAATGAAGAATCCCAATCCGAATAATCCGAATACAATAGCTGGAACTCCTGCCAAGGTATTGACAGCAAAGCGGATAACGCGTGCCAGTATTGATTTTTCCTTTGCGTATTCAGTTAAGTAAATAGCCGTAATTGTGCCAATGGGAACTCCAACTATCGACATAATGATTACCAGCAGCGCTGTTCCAACAATAGCGGGGAAAATTCCGCCTTCTGTCAAGCCTTCTGTCGGCTCGGTAAAAAAGAAACTCCACGAAATATGACTTTTGCCGAGCAAAAAGATATGGATTAGCAAATATAGAACAAATGCGATGACGATAATTGCCGATGCGCCTGTTATTATAATAAAGATATTCTCAGTAATTATTCTTTTGACACGCTGTGAAAGTTTTTTCCATGCGAAAACAGAACCTGCAATAACAAGCGCAAGCGCCGGCAGCCCTATATACCAGTCCAAGGCAAGCATGAGAAATATAAAAAGCGCTGAACCGGTAATAACAATTAAAGCCGCCGATATTAAATTCTTTATTTTTTCTTTTTGAGCCATTTTATTAATTCATCATTTTTTTAAGAATCGTAGTGTTATCATCAATTTACTATTTCATTTTCCCTGAAACTTCTTTAACAAGCGTTTGCGCACAAAAAATTCCGCAATTGCATTCAATGAAAACGTAACGACAAATAATAGCGAACCGATTAAGAATAAAACACCGTAATGAACGCTGTGGAACTCAACTTCCGCCATTTCAGCGCCAATTGTCGCCGATAGTGTTCGCACCGATTCAAATATGTCCCATGAAACCAAGGCGGCATTACCGGTTGCCAATAACGCAATCATTGTCTCGCCAAAAGCGCGGCCAAAACCGAGAATAATAGCAGCAAATACTCCCGGAGTCGCTGCCGGAAGCGTTACCCGCAAAGCGGTTTGCCAACGCGACGCTCCAAGCGCAAGGCTTGCCTCTTTCATAAACTTCGGCACTGCCGCCAAAGCATCTTCGGTAACAGTATAGATAATCGGAATGACTGCCAATGCCATTCCGACGCCGCCAACGAAGGAATTTAATCGAAAGGTAGTGCCGAATACCTCCTGAACAACCGACGCAAGAGTCGATAAACAAAAGAAACCAATAACGATTGAAGGAAATCCGGCAAGTATTTCGATTGCTGGCTTCATTATCTCCCTTAATGCTCGAGGTGCAAAAGCCACAGTGAAAATTGCTGCAAGAATTGCTATGGGAGCAGCTATCAGCAGTCCAATAATTGTAACTTTCAATGCTCCCATCGCCAATGGCACAAAGCTATATTTTGGGTTTTCACCGATAGGCTGCCAAATATAACTCGGTTTTCCATTAATCGTATCATTTGGTTCGACAAAAGTCGATAGCGACAACTCTTGCTCGGAACCAGCGGTCTCCATTGCTAACGAATTGAGACGACCTTGCTCGAGAGCATTTAAAGTAGTCTGTGAATTACCGTCTTGAGATGAACTATTTGAAGATGCGATACTCTTACTGCTTGAATCGCCTTCTTCAGAAGAATAACGTTCAGGCGCAAGAGATTTCGATTCTTCCCCATCAGGCACATAACGCTCGGGGGTTAAAGATTTTGAATCTGCGTCGGACTCATAACGTTCCGGAGTAATATCATCACTCGTTTTTTTTGTGGATTCTATAGAATTTGATTTTTTTTCAATTTTCTTTTGATTTTTTACAGGAGTTGATTCTTTTTTCTCATCACCATCCGGAACATATCGTTCGGGAGCCAAACTTTCTTTTGGCGAAGCCTTGGAATCATCCGGCGAATAGCGCTCTGGAGCTAAATCATTTTCGGATGAAGATTCCGATTTATCATTCGGGTTGTATCGCTCGGGTGTATTTTCGCCGCTGCCGTCCTGAGCTGAATATGATTCCGAGGTTAAGTCACTTGCGGCAGATGATTCGCTTTCTACTGTTGTTTCGGTTTGAATATTTTCCTTGTCTTCATTAATGAAAGCATATCTTGATTCGCTAAAGACATAATAAAAAATAGCAATGATAAAAGCAATCGACAAAAATGCCACAACCTGTATAAAACGCTCGGCAAGAAACTCTCCGATATAGAATTTCTTGCCGTATTTCAGCGGTTCATGTTTAACATAGAAATCGAGCATGTCTTGATGAACTATTCGCTCGGTTTTCTCTTCGGAACGGAAAATCGTTTTATCACCTGTCAAGTTAATCATGCCCTCGGTATTGCCGCTGCCATTTTCGGGAGCGCCGTTCCTTGCTTCATTGTTACTGCTGTCGTTTATTTGAGACATCTATTCCTCGTTTATTCAAAGGCAATTATTAATGAAATTTTAAATTTAATCTGGTCATAACAAAATGTCAGAATACTCATTCATCCGATGACTTTAAAAAGCCATCGGATGAATAACTGGAATAGTTTATTTAATTGGAAAATAACCGACTTCGGATACAATCGCCTGTCCTTCGGAACTGAGAATCCAATCGATGAATTTTTTAACTTCGCCAGTCGGTTTAGTCCTTGTATACATATACAAGTAGCGAGTTATCGGATACTTGCCGCTTGCAATGTTTTCTTTGCTCGGATAATATCCATTAACGTTGGAAATCTTTATACCTTTGCTGTAGGCTTCCCCGCCGTAACCAATTCCGTTGACGTCTTTCGAAACGGCGTTTACAACAGCGGCAGTACCGGGAAGATTTTGGCAAGAAGGTGAGTAATCAGCGCCCTTCAGCACGTTATCTTTGAAATAAACGTATGTGCCGGAATTGTTTTCACGCGAATAAAGCACGATGCGAGCATCTTTGCCGCCGACGTCTTTCCAGTTTGTTATCTTGCCGGTATATATATCTTTCAATTGAGCTAAGGTCAAGTTTGAAACTGGGTTATCGGGGTTAAGGTAGATAGACAAACCATCGATTGCGCAAGGGATTTCGATTCCGCGCGAGCCGTAGCGGTCTTTCAGTTTCTGAATTTCAGATGGTTTCATCGGACGCGAGGCGTTGCAAATATCTGTCGTGCCGTTGATTAAGGCATTGATACCTGTTCCCGAGCCGCCGCCGGTTACTTGAATTGAAACAGTGCCATTTTTATTCATATACTTTTCTGCCCAGCGTTGCGAAAGTATAACCAAAGTGTCGGAGCCTTTTACCGTTATTTTGGTTTGAGGCGCAAAACTTGATAGGAACACAAAACCGATAACGATTGCGCCTATGTAAACTAATCTTTTTAACATTGTTATATCCTTTTTTAGTGATTAATATCAATTATTTACTTATTCTTTTATTATAAAAGTATTCGAGCTATTTTTAGAATTTATATTGAATCCTAAAAATCAGAGTGTTGTTAATCGGAGCAGTCTTGTAAGTATCCGTCTCTTGGCGCTTTACCATATCATACCACAAAGAAAGCCTTACATTGCTAAAAGTATAGTTATGAATTCCGAATCCGATAGTATTTTCGGTTAACTCGTTAACATCATTGATTTTAGCATCGTCAATTTTTGTATTTGGGTCGTATGAGTCATACTTTGCCGCAATTTGGAAATCAGTACCAATGTTTTGAACAAGCATCGCATAAAATCCGCTTATATCTCGTATTCTGTTGTAAGCGGCAATATTTCCGGCAGAAGTATTAGTCTTGGTTGGAAGGACATCAACATCCTTACCAGTAATATATTCGCCTAAAATCTTTGTAGCGCCCAGAAAACCGTCTGTTAAACCTGAAAAAATATCGGCATATATCTGAATTTCACCGCCGAACCAAGTTCTGTCAAGAGCGTCACCGGGTTTAACACTTTTAAATATTGTCGTGTTTTTGTTTTCACCAGATTCGATTACTTTGTCAGAGTTAGCCGGCACAGTACCGTAACGAATATGAGCGCCAAGGTCAATATCCAAACCTTCAGTAACTGCAAAACATTTAGTTAAGCGAGCCATTAAATATGTAAAGTTATCTCCAAAAACTGGCGCAGTTTGTTTTAAATCGCCGAGAAAAGTATTATTGAATAATGCAACTTGCAGTTTGAACAAGTCTTCCGGCTCAACTGTGAGCATAGCGCCCAAGTCGCGCTCTTCCGGGTAAAGAGTGCGAATGATTTTCGAACGTTCCATCGATTCTCGTTGGCTCGAAGAATACTCAACTTCGTAAACCGGACGATTGAAAACGCCAGCCGTCAATGAGAAGATTTTTGTCCATGGGTCTGTTATTTTCACGTAAGCATCTTTTAGTGTAAAGCCTGTGTTTGAAAAATCACCTTGCACAACGAATTGCGTTAAGCCTGCATCGTAAGCCACTTTCACACGGCTGCGGCGCACACGGAACTTGGCATAAACGTAATTGCTCGAGTCGTATTCGCTTATTCCATAACCTTTGATTTTTTCGAGTTTCTCCAATTGCACTTGCATATATCCACTGACCTTTATTTTCCTTAGACCGGCGACATCGCCCAGAAGCATATTGACATTTTCGTTAATGCCTTCGAGTTGGCTCGCTAACTCTTCGTTAGTCGGTGTTTCAGCTTTTGCCGAAAACAGAAATGTTAGTCCTAATACTGCCACCAGGCAGATTCGTAAGCAAATCTTCATAATTTTTCCTTATAAAAAAAAACAATTTTTTCATCTACAAAATTCTTCTTTTAGTCTTAAGCGCTGATAAAAAAAAAGTTAATTTTCCGTTAAGATAGCATCTTCTGTATAAATACAATGATTTGTTCTGTATATT
>CAYLSY010000155.1:0-6334 GCA_964386275.1 uncultured Hyphomicrobiales bacterium | reverse complement strand
TATTAATCTTGAAAAATTCATGCAGATATTTCTTGATATAAATATTTAATTAGTTACATTTCAATAAATTACTTTTGTTCTATATTTATTTTTCTACAAACCACAATTTTTTTATCCTGCTCGGCATACCATGGGCAACCGAGCAAATTAATCGGGATAATTTCAAAATCAAACGACGGATAATACCTTTTGGCATTGTTGATTTCTTCGTTTAAATCGCCGCCTTTAAGAAAAACATGGCAACCGTCTTTTTTTGTAAGCATGTTAGTCCAGCCGAGCAATGCTGAAATTTGAGCAACGGAGCGTGAGAAGACGAAGTCGAAGCTCTGCTTTAAACCTTTGTCCTTGTATAGCTCTTCGGCACGCGTCTGCTGCGACGTAACAAAGCGAGCGCCGGTATGCTTGGCGAGCATGTCTGTAATTTTAATTTTCTTGCCGATTGAATCAATGAGCAGCATACGCAAATCAGGTCTCGCAATTACAAGCGGAATGCCGGGAAAACCGCCGCCGGTGCCGACATCCAAACATCGCGCTTTGGATTTAATGTCGATATACTTCAAAATCGTAAGGCTGTGTAGTATATGCCGTTCGAGCAAATGCGCCAAGTCTTTGCGCGAAACGAGGTTGACCTTTTCGTTCCAATAGAGTAGTTCTCGTTCATATCGTTTAAACGATTCAACTTGCTCTTTTTCAAGTACAATTCCGTTGCTCGAACAAATAGTCCAAAATTCAAGATAATCCATTGCGGTTATTTCAAAATTTCTTAATTTATTTGATTAATAACGTTATTCTGTTGTTTTTTATTTGAATTCAACCTCAAAAAATGTCAAGAATTTATCGTAAAAACTCGTTTTTCAGCGTAATCATATGCACTTACAATAGAAGATTTCTCCTTGAAAGAGCTATTGATTCTTTACTCAAACAAACTTTTTCGGATTGGGAAGCGATTATCGCCGACGACGGCAGTTCTGACGGTTCTGCTGAATTTGCATTAGAAATAGTAAGAACTGATTTGCGTCTTAAATACATATATCAAAAGCATCGAAATGCTGCATCTGCCCGCAATCTTGGCTTATCTATTTCTCAAGGTTCGTATGTAACTTTTCTCGATAGCGACGACGAATATAAGCCCGAACACCTTGCATTGAGAAAGCATATGCTTGAAGGCGGCAACATCGAATTGCTTCACGGCGGATGCGAAATCGTCGGCAACCTCTTCATACCGGATAAGAACGATACAACAAAGTTGATTAGTATAGAGGAATGTGTCGTTGGCGGCACTTTTTTTATTAAACGAGAGTTGTTCGACAAAATAGGGCTATTCAATGAAAGTTTGGATTATGCCGACGATGCCGATTTTTTTGAGCGAGCTCTCAGCTCCAATGCAGAAATCAAAGCAACAGATTTAAAAACATATGTTTATCATAGGGATACAACCGATTCACTATGCAGCACTGCTAATACTATGTATCCAAAGGAAAGTAATTAACTTTTCAATAAATTATTGAGGATTATCATGAAAAATCTCATTTGTTTACTATCTCATTTGTCTACTAATTGTTATTGTTTTTGCTGGCATATCAGCCAATGCTCAGTTTGAAAAGGGATGCGTTGAATTGTCGACTTGCGGCTCGCTTACTTATGAAGAAGCAACAGCCGAAAGCGGTGGCTATTCTCAAAGCCAGAATTCCAGTGTAATTTATGGTTCGATTATCGCTGGATATTTCATTACAAACGGCTTGTCCATTGAGCCTGAGTTAGGTTTCACTTTTGTTAAAGATGCAGACCCCGGCTTGAGTTTTATAACATCTCTATGTTATACGAATTTTAATTCAGGAAATACCGTTGCAACATACGTTAAAGTCGGTTTAGGTATCTCAAACTGCATTACTTATCCAAATTTAAATTTGCATAACAGAATTAACACCGATGGTAATGTGATAATATTAAACGGTGGCTTGGGCTTGAAGTCTTTAATAAGCAAAGACGTTTACTTTAGAACCGAATTGAATTTTAGGCATTTCGATTTAACAACTAAATCGAATTATGGAACAAAAGTCGACTCAAAGGATTTGTTAATTTCTTTGGTATTTGGAATTTCCGTAATTCTTTGACACACATCAAGTAAATTTAACAAACGGAACATCATTTGCTAGTTTACACAACTTTAATAAAACAAAAAGCAGTATTATTCGTATTTTAATAATTTGGTATTCGATTAAATTCAAATCAGAATGGAATAGGGGTTTTTGTGTCGAAAACAGCATTAATCGCCGTCGGCGGCAATTCATTAATCAGAGCCGGTGAACGCGGAACAATAGACGAACAACTATTAAACGCTCATGCAACCGCTCGAGCTATTGTAGAACTAATTTCAGACGGTTGGGACGTGGTTATTACTCACGGAAACGGTCCTCAAGTAGGCGCTGCGCTTCTTCGAAGCGAACGCGCCGCAAGCGAGGTTTATACTCATACACTCGACATGTGTGTGGCAACAACTCAAAGTGAAATCGGCTACATTTTGCAAACCGCACTTGAAGAAGAGCTTAAACAATCCGGTATTCAAAAACTTGTTACAACAATTCCGACAATGGTTCGTGTCGATGCTGACGACCCTGCTTTTTCGAACCCGACAAAACCGATTGGTCCGTTCTATTCAAAAGAAGTTGCCGAAAGCAAAAAGCGCACGCTCGGATGGAATATCGTTGAAGACGCTGCACGCGGCTATAGGAGGGTCGTAGCTTCTCCCGAGCCTGTCGAAGTATTGCAATTAGATATTATAAAAAAAATTATTGATTGCGGAATTATCGCAATAGCTCTTGGCGGCGGAGGTATACCTGTCGTTCGAACAAAAGACGGACGAATAATCGGTTCGGAAGCCGTTATAGACAAAGACCGCTCGTCGGCGTTGCTTGCAAACGGCTTGAATGTTGATTTATTCATCATTTCGACCGATACCGACCAAGTTTATATTAATTACAAGAAGAAGAATCAAACAGGTATACCGCATGCAACTGCAGATGAACTTCAAACTTTAGCCGACGAAGGTCATTTCCCGCCAGGTTCGATGGGTCCGAAAGTGCAATCAGTCATCAGATTCCTTCGCAATGGCGGCAAAAAAGCGCTAATCACCTCCTACGAATATTTGAGCGAAGCGATGAAGGGAAATGCCGGAACTTGGGTGGAGAGACAATAAAGTTAATCGAGATATTAAAGATTAATAATATTTATGCCAGTAGATTATAATATATATTGCGACGAAAGTTGTCATCTAGAAAATGACAAGCAGAATGCTATGGTTCTTGGCGCAGTATGGTGTCCAAAGGAAAAGGCGCACTATATATTTCAAGATATAAGGCAAATAAAGAATAAGAATGGATTACCACGCGCTTTTGAAATTATATGGAATAAAGTATCTCCAGCAATGTGTCATTTTTATGAAGAAATCGTAACATATTTTTATCATAATAACGACCTACACTTTAGAGCCTTAATTGTGCCTGACAAATCAATACTAGAGCATGAATATTTTAACCAAACTCACGATGAATTTTATTATAAAATGTATTTTGATTTATTAAAAGTAATTTTTCAGCCGGATGCATCGTATTGTATTTACCTTGATATTAAGGATACTCGAAGTCAAAATAAGGTAATACAACTTCGCGATATTCTTCGAAATAATCACTATGACTTTTCGCGGGAAATTATTAAAAAAATACAACAAGTTCGTTCCCATGAAGTTGAAATTATTCAACTTACAGATATATTGATAGGCGCCATATCATATTTACATAGAAAAATAAATACAAGCTCAGCCAAACTTAGAATAATAGAATTAATTAAAGAGCTTTCAGGATATACATTAGAAAAATCTACATTATACAGGGAACAAAAAACAAATATTTTTATTTGGAAGTCAAGAAAGGAATTGCAAAAATGATTTCTTTAATACTTCCTGATTTAGTACTTTTCCGAGAATCGAATGGTTATTTCCCAGATTTTCTTGAAGAAGTATATTCTTACTTTAAGAAAGATTTTATTGATACAAAGCCTTCTTTCCAAGGCGTAAGACTTGGCTTAAAGAAACATCCGATTCTTGATGGGAAGGAATATACTTTTTGGCATATCATTTCAGAAGGACAAGAAGAAAGTGAAAGGAAACCTTGTATTGATAGAATGGAAAGGATAAGATGGCCCAAGCCAATGATAGAAAATTCCCTTAATAAATGTATAAAATTATGGAAAAACAAAAGAGGTCGAGATACAAGAATATTGATTTGGTATGAGGATTTAGATTATATTGTTATTTTATGCGAAAGAAAAGGATATATTTTACCATGGACAGCTTATTTAGTTAAGGAAAGTAACAGAAAAAGAAGATTAAATAAAGAATACGAATCATACATAAAAGCCAAAACCGCTCAAAAACTTTGAACGGTTTCTTTTCTCCTTCAACACATGGTTGTTGAGATAAAACAAATATAATTAAAGCATTTTAATTTTCCAAAATAAACATTTTAAAAGTCTTATGGAAGACAAAAACAGATTATGTCCGGTAGAAAAAGCCAGCAGCCTCGATGCTTGGTGGCGTCGTCTGCTGCAAAATCCGAACAAGATACTAAAACCCTATATCCGCGAAGGCATGACTACGCTCGACATTGGTTGTGGACCCGGTTTCTTCACCATAGAAATGGCGCGGCTTGTAGGCGACAAAGGACGAGTCATTGCAATTGACCTCCAACAGGGAATGCTCGACATAGTAAAAGCAAAAACTGCCGGCGCTTCGCTCGAAAGCCGCATCACGCTCCATAAATGCGAAGCCGACACTCTCAATTTGACTGCCAAAGCCGACTTTGCGCTATGCTTTTATATGGTGCATGAAACGCCGGATATGAGCAGGTTTTTGAAGCAGGTATATGACTTGCTCTGCGACGGGGGGCATTTGTTGATTGTTGAACCGAAGTTCCACGTCGGCGTAAATGAATTCGCCGATACGCTTACGGCAGCGGAATCTGCGGGTTTCCGCGTTGTGTCGCTGCCGAAGCTGACAATGAGCCGCAGCGCGTATTTGGAAAAGTGAGCGGAATCCATTTACAGTAATATTCTTTTTAGCGTTACGATATTCAACAGCTACACTATTGAAAAATCACTAATTTAGCAATGTTACAAATAATGAATCGCTCTGCGATTCGGCAAAAAAAAGATACTCTATTTTTTGAAAGAATATATTTTATGAAACTCAACCACGTTCTTGAATCGCAACAGTTCACGGTACCCGTTTTGATGGAACTGTTCGAACGCACCGCACAAATGAAAAAAATCGTCGCCCGCGGCGGCACACTCGATTGGCGCTCGAAAATAATGGCGACGCTATTTTATAAACCTTCGACCCGCACTCGTTTTTCATTTGAATCAGCGATGTTGAGGCTGGGCGGCTCGATTTTAACAACCGAGCAAGCGCAAGCATTTTCGTCCGAAGTCGAAGGCGAAAGCCTTGAGGACACAATACAAATCATCGGCAACTACTGCGATGTCATTGTATTACGACATCACGAATCCGGCGGCGCAAAGCGCGCTGCGGCGGTTTCGCCAGTGCCGATAATCAACGCAGGCGATGGCAGCGGAGGTCAGCATCCAACACAAGCGCTGCTCGATTTATACACGATTTACCATGAGTGCCACACTCTCGACGGCATTTCTGTCGCGATTATCGGCGCTCTTGATTATGGACGCACCGCGCGCTCGCTTGCATACCTGCTGAGCAAATTCGACAGGGTAAAGCTTTATTTCATTGCTCCGGACGAACTGCAAATTGGCAGTGATATTCTCGAGCATCTCGACGAGCGCGGCGTTTCGTATCAGCTTTCGAATACGACGGAAGATATTATCAATCGTGTGGATGTCGTCTATCAAACACGGATTGACCGCGAACGCCTTATTGATAAAAATTATGACTTGTCTGTTTTCAATATCGACTCCCAAAAGCTGCAGAAAATGAAGTATAACTCCATCGTTATGCACCCATTGCCGCGCTCGGTGGAAATCAGCCCTGCAGTCGACGCCGACCCTCGTGCTGCTTACTTCCGTCAGGCGAAAAACGGCCTTTACGTACGTATGGCATTATTAACGATGATGTTCGATTAGGTGGCGGTTGCCACTTTTCAAGCGAAAACAATGTGAATTAAAAGAAATATGTGCAGTATTAATATTAATTCATTTCTCTTTATAGTAGAATAAACATATTTATTGTTGAACATGCTGAAATATTATAGTAAATAGTTGCTATTACATAGACTTGTGAAATAGGTTTGTTTTTTAAACTGAACTGTGT
>CAYLSY010000154.1:0-6377 GCA_964386275.1 uncultured Hyphomicrobiales bacterium | reverse complement strand
TCGAAATTATTATCCTTAAATTTTTATTAATACTATGCGCTTTTGCGCAATACTTTAGCTGCTGCTCATAATTTTATTTATTTACATAAATGAGTTTCGATTGATACTTTTCAAATGTAAATGATGTGAAATTAAAGAAATAAATGCAAATTAAAAATATTTCTTTTTTCTTTATAATAGATTACTTCTTAACATTTAATTAATATGGAAAAATCATTGATGTGGAAAACTTTTCCAAAAATTTCGGTAAAAATTTTTTAAATTAACACTTCATCTTTTTTTAAATTTCTATTAAGATAAATAGCTTATAAAAGTCACTAATTATTTCTATTTCAAGGCATTAAGATGAAGTTTCAAAGATTGTTTACAAAGAAAGATATAAATGTTTATGATATGTTTGAATATGACGAGCGCAGTTCTATGCTTCGCAATCCCGACGGCTCGGTCGTATTCGAGATGGAGCGCATCGAGGCTCCGAAAGGCTGGAGCCAGCTTGCCACCGACATTTTAGCGCAAAAGTATTTCCGCAAAACCGGCGTACCTCAATACGATTCAGCCGGCAATCCGCTAAAAAACAAAGACGGCTCGCCGAAACTAGGCAGCGAAACCTCTATCAAACAAGTCGTACACCGCCTTGCAGGCGCATGGCGAGATTGGGGCGAACGCTACGGCTATTTCGATACCGAAGAGGACGCACGCATATTCTACGACGAAATCGCATACATGCTGCTCAACCAAATGGCTGCGCCCAATTCGCCGCAGTGGTTCAATACAGGACTTGCTTTTGCATACAACATTCGCGGTTCGAAACAAGGACATTACTATGTTGAACCGGAAACCGGCGACATGAAGGAAAGCGAAGACGCCTACACCCGTCCGCAGCCCCACGCATGCTTCATCCAGTCGATAAAGGATGATTTGGTCAACGAAGGCGGCATTTTTGACCTAGCGTTGCGTGAAGCGCGTATATTTAAATTCGGTTCAGGCACCGGCACTAACTTTTCGGCATTGCGCGGCGAAAAAGAAAAGCTCTCTGGCGGCGGAATGTCCTCTGGCCTGATGAGTTTTTTAAAAATCTTTGATAGGGCTGCAGGGGCTATCAAATCCGGTGGTACGACACGTCGCGCCGCCAAAATGGTCATTGTCGATATCGACCATCCCGACGTTGAAGAATTCATCGTTTGGAAGGCAAAGGAAGAAGAGAAAGTAGCCGCTTTGGTAGCGGGTTCAAAGGTCAATAGCAAATTTTTGAAAGCGATTTTAGACGAGGCTTCGGCTCATGGCACCGACCGTAAAACCAATCCTGTGCTGAATACTCTGATTAAAAAGGCGCTGCACCGCGGCGTTCCGTTAACTTACATTCTCCGTGTTTTGCGTTTAGTCGAGCAAGGTTATACGAATATGAATTTTGATACATATTCAACTCATTACGAGGATGAGGCTTATACTACTGTAAGCGGACAAAATTCGAATAACTCCGTTCGAGTAACGAAAGAGTTTATGAGAGCGGTAGAAAACGACGATACATGGGCTTTGCGCTGGCGAATTAACGGAGAAGTCTGCAAAGTTGTTCGTGCGCGTGATTTGTGGGATAAAATCAATATATCCGCATGGAAATCAGCCGATCCGGGACTGCAATACGATACGACTATCAACGAATGGCATACTTGCCCAGAATCCGGCAGAATCAATGCCAGCAACCCTTGCAGCGAATATATGTTTTTAGATGATACCGCCTGTAACCTTGCCAGTATCAATCTGATGAAGTACTATAGCCCTGAAGATTCTGTCTTTCGAGTTGATGAATTTGTGCATACAGTCCGTATTTGGACGGTAATGCTGGAAATTTCCGTGCTGATGGCCCAATTCCCTTCGAAAAACATGGCCCAAAATAGCTATGATTTTCGTCCTTTGGGACTCGGTTATGCCAACCTTGGCTCTCTGCTTATGGTTCAGGGCATTCCATACGATTCGCCAGAAGCGCTAGCAATTGCAGGTGCTATTTCAGCAATAATGACCGGCGAATCCTATGCCACATCAGCTTTACTTGCAGCGGAACACGGCTCTTTCCCGGCTTATGAGCAAAATAAAAAAGCGATGCTGCGCGTAATCCGCAACCACCGCCGCGCCGCTTATAATGCACCTGCTTCTGAATACGAGGGCTTATCTATTAAACCAATGGGCATTAACGAAAAACGCTGCCCAGACTATCTCGTTCGCGCTGCACGCGCGGCTTGGGATAATGCCCTGTCGCTCGGCGAGCAATACGGCTACCGTAATGCTCAGGCAACGGTGTTAGCTCCGACTGGTACAATCGGTTTAGTTATGGATTGCGATACAACAGGCATCGAACCTGATTTTGCCATTGTCAAATTCAAAAAACTTGCTGGCGGAGGTTATTTCAAGATTGTCAATCAATCCGTCCGTCTCGCGCTCGAAAAACTTGGCTATACAAAGAGTCAAATAGAGGATATTGAAAAATATTCTCGTGGAGCTGCAACACTCGAAGGATGTCCAGCTATCAACAAGAAAATTCTTGCCGAAAAAGGATTTACTGAACAAGCTATTGAAGCAATTGAATCGCAAATGAAAGATGTGTTCGACATTCGGTTTGCATTCAACAAATGGACATTAGGCGAAGATTTTCTGAAATCGCTTGGTTTTACAGATGAGCAACTCAATGATTCTTCGTTCGACATCTTGAGCGCGCTTGGTTTTTCGAAGGACGAAATTGATGCTGCAAATGATTTTATTTGCGGCACAATGATGATTGAAGGTGCGCCGCATCTGAAAAAGCAGCATCTGCCGATTTTCGATACTGCCAATAAATGCGGCAAACGCGGCAAACGGTATATCAACTACATGGCTCATGTGCGCATGATGTCTGCCGTTCAACCTTTCATTAGCGGCGCAATTTCAAAAACCGTGAATATGCCTGCAGAAGCTACTGTCGAAGATATTGCACGGGTTTATATGGAGTCTTGGAAAATGATGCTCAAAGCGATTGCGCTATACCGTGATGGCTCGAAACTATCGCAACCGCTGAATGCTGCCAATTACGAAGACTTGGACGAGGTCGTAGCTCTTGGCGACGAAGACACACTCGACGAAACGATGGGACCGCAAGAGCTTCAAAGAATAATTGCTGCCCGCGAAGATTGCAAACCCCAACGCAAACGATTGCCGAAGAAGCGCACTGGCTTTGTACGTGAGGCATATGTTGGCGGACACAAGGTTTATCTGCGAACAGGCGAATATGAGGACGGCTCGCTCGGCGAAATTTTCATCGATATGTATAAAGAAGGTGCATCATTCAAAGGACTGCTCAATTGTTTTGCCGTGTTGGTCTCGAAATCCCTGCAATACGGCGTCCCGCTCGAAGAAATTGTCGATTCGTTCATCTTTACCCGTTTCGATCCATCAGGTGTCGTTCAAGGACACGAGGCTATTAAGAATGCTACTTCAATATTGGATTACGTCTTCCGTTCAATTGGTTATGATTACCTTGGTTGGACCGATTTTGTGCATGTCAAGGCAGTCGATGAAATCGCCACCAATGGGAAAAACGGGCATCATGCCGAAGATGAAATTGTAAATAAAAACGATGTTCTTGACGATATTGTAATAAATAATGAATCGTCTGAAAATGAACAAGATAGTAATATCGATACTGAAAATGCGGATTCAGGTTTGAAACGCAAAACACAAGTCGATATGAAAACCAGAGACGCAAAACGTTTCGGTTATACAGGGGAACAATGCTCAAACTGCGGCTCGATTCGAGTGAAACGCAATGGCAGCTGCACCGTTTGCGAGGATTGCGGCGAAACCAGCGGCTGCTCATAAATTGATTTATGTATTAATAATTTATGTATTAATATTTGTATAGAAGAGATGAAATCTTTAAAACTAATTATTGCGCTGTTTGTTTTGCTTACAGCAGATGTCTTTGCCGGCAGAGGAGAAGAATGGCTTATCAGCGAATCGCCAAAATATCTGATTCCTGATTTTTCTAATACTGGTTTCAATATGATTGTCATGTTTAGCTGCGACCAAACTATACCTGATGGATGGGAAATCGGCGTCTATACTTCGGATGGGTATTTAATCGGTTCGGGAGTGGTAGTAAACCGCCAGGCTGGTTTTCCTATCTGGGGCGATAACAACATGACTACAATTAAAGACGGAGCCGAATACGATGAGCCGCTTGTGGCAAAGGCTTTCGATACAACCAACAAAGAGCTGCTGGCTTGCTATTTGGCTAATATTTATGACTATGTTTCTTTTACGTACTACGATACGCTGAAATATCGCACTGATAGGTTGTTAAACGTTGACGCTTCATTGGTCGATACCGATGTTGAGGATGAAAATTCAGCTAGCGGAGTATCGTTCTTTTTTAATGCAAATCATGAGACTATTGATATTTACTCTCTGAACGAAGATATAAAAGAAATTGATGTTTATAATTACCTGGGCGAATTGGCAATAAAACAAGAATGTAATTTAGGGCAATTATCTTGTCAAGTAGGTTGCAACTCACTAAGCGGTGTATACATTCTTGTTGTTCGCACAAAATCATCAATCCATACGTTTAAATTTATTAAATAATAGTGTTATTCTATTATAGCTTCTTCTGGAAGTTTAGGTTCAACCATTACCACTTCTTCGCGCGCAATGACGACTGAACCTGGGTTTGCGCCCTTGGGCTTACGAACATACTTCTTTTGAGTATAACATACCGGAACATACTTTGCATTTCTTGCGCCAGAGTAATAAGCGGCTATGGCAGCGGCTTTTTCGATTATTTTCTTCGGCGGCTTTTGAGTTTTGCCGAGTGGCATTACGGCATGCGAACCGCTCGAACCGCGTGCATGGAACCATAAATCATTTGGTTTTGCGAAGCCCATTGTCAATTCATCGTTGTTGGCAGCGCTTTTCCCAACGAAAAGCTCGTAGCCTTCCCCGAGTTCGAAGTGCTTAAAACGTGCAGACTTGGCTTCTGTTGCGGATTTCGCCTTTTCCATTTTAATTCCAATTGTATCGGTAATATTATTTTTAATATTTTCTATTTCTTCAAAAGTGGAAGCTGCTTCCAGAGCTGATATTGCGTCATTGAACCGACTCCGGTAAACCAGTAGCCTTGGATAAAGAATATCGGCGCGTTTTCTTTTCGCTTTTGCTTTTCGTGCCTTTTCATAGTATAGCACACTGTTCTCGAGTATTGTTTTCAAAGGGTCGAGCTTAATATTTATCTTAGAACCGCTCCAGTCCTCAAGTTCGATAACATCGCCGACACGCTGGCGCTGATTAGGCTGCATAGCGAGTAAATCAGCAGCCAGTCTGCATTTGCCTTCGATATCTTCGTTCTTATGTTTTTCAATATCAGCGATTTTCTTATTATTTCGTTCATTTTCAGCCATCAACAATAGTTTTAATGAATTGTATGCCTGTTTGAAACGCTTTTCTTTGAAAGAGTAAGCGATTCTGTGTCTGAGCAATTCGTTGATGTCTCTGCCATCTTTGATTATAACTCCATAACAACACAGGGGAATCAATGAAAGTAGGCATCCGGCTTGGTTTTCAGCTTTATAAAGATAAAAATGATTAGAAGCGCGCAATTCTTTTGTGAACTCGAAAAATAGAGCTTGGATTACATCTTCGCTTTCTACTGTGAAATTATGCTCATTATAGTCGATTATACCTTTAGTCCTGCATCTTTGGCGGAATTCACTAAAATACACTGCGCCTATATGTTTGTTTATTGCTTCAAGTTGAGCTATTGGAGAATTGTTTTTGTTATCGGCAGAAGTATCTTTTGCAGTTACATTCCTAACTTGAAAAATGCCATTCTGTTTGATTTTTGAGGCTTTAAAGGCAGTAATAATCAGGTCTGTCGTGTCGGTTAAAACAACATTGCTGTTTCCTCCACCGAATATTTGGACGTAGAGTATGAAATTTGATAGCTCAATCACGACGATTCTGTCTCCTGAGACAAGTCTGATTTTTCTTATGACTTCACCGGCAATTTCCGGAAATACCTGAATAGTATTACGTTTTGCTTTATCGAATCGATTCAAAAGGTAAATTGAAGCGAATTCGGAATCAGTTCGAATGGCGATATACTCGAATCTCTCTCCGTTGTATAATGAAATAATCAAGAAATTTTTTTCCTGCGAAAAGCAATCCAAAACCCGCCATGATAGCAGTTTTTGCATGCTCTCAACGACTTTTTCCAATGTGAAATAATTACGTATCAAATTGCTCAATTTTCAAATTTAAAAGATTTTCGGCGGCTTCGGCTGCAAATCGTATAAAATCAAAACATTTGGTCTCGAAAATCCGCTCGTTTTTAAATCGTTCGTAAGCCGAATCAT
>CAYLSY010000153.1:0-6442 GCA_964386275.1 uncultured Hyphomicrobiales bacterium | reverse complement strand
GAATGAATAAATATTTAATTTAGAATACTATTTCGAGTATTTTCATTTTTTAATATAAAGAAAAATGAAATAATTTTAATTATGCACAAGTTTCTTTTAATTCACATTGTTTACGCTTGAACAGTGGCAAACGCAACATTGTAATTGAATTATATTCATAGAATTAATAGAGTATTGACTTTGTTATGCCATTAAATTTCGAATTAGGTCGTTTGAAAAAATTACTCCCGTATATTACAGTTTTTCTTGCTTTTTCGGCAGCCGTTATTATATTGATTATGCTTGTCGATTGGCTGCTGTTGCCGTCTTTGCTGCATGACAAGGGAGTCGTTAAAGTGCCGGACGTTACCGGCAAACAATTGGCAGAAGCCGAAAAAATCCTCGAAAAGAGCGGCTTGCGAGTGCAGTCCGTTTCCGACCAATTCAGCGAATCGGTGCCGTCTGGCGCCATCATCAACCAAAATCCCAAAGCCGACGAGGAAGTAAAAAAAGACCGAGGGGTTTACTTAATCGTTAGCAAGGGACAGGAAACCCTGAAAATGCCTAACTTAATCGGTCAGCCCATCAGAACAGCTCGACTTACGTTAACCAATGCAGGGTTGCTTATCGGGACGGTCGATTATCAAAGCAGCGATTTATACGGTAAGGATACCGTTATCCGCCAAAGCAAGCCGAAAGACGCCTCAGTGCCATATAATACTACAATTAATATCACTGTTAGTTCTGGCGCTGAAATGCAAGTTGCCGTTCCGAGCCTTGTCGCAAAGTCGTTCGAAGAAATAAATAAAATTTTGCAGGAATCCGGACTTGGACTTGGAGAAGTAACTTATGAGAAGAACAGCACATACACACCAAATACTGTGCTTAGTCAGTCGCCCGAAGCCGGAACTTTAGTCAATACTGGCGCAAAAGTAAACGTTACAATATCAAAATAGGCTCAAATGTTTGATTGGTTGAAAGAGTTTTTGTTAAGCCCCGCAGTTGCTGTGATGATCGTATTAATCATTGCAATGGCTAACAATTTGCTTGAAAACCTGTTCCCTCCTTCGCCCGGCGATACAGTGCTGCTGTTTCTCGGCACTTTAATTGGCATCGGGAAAGTTGATTTTCCAATGCTGCTCTTGTTTTCCACAATCGGCTCTGTTGCCGGTTTTGCCATAATGTTTTCGCTCGGCAGGGTCTTCGGTAAACGAATCGTCGATACCGACAGATTTAAATTCATCAACAGCGAATCGCTGAAGAAACCCGAAGAGTGGTTCCAAAAATATGGCTACTGGGTCATTGTCATCAACCGCTTCCTTTCCGGCACACGTGCGGTGATTTCTTTTTTTGCTGGTATTTCGAAACTCAATACAGTTGTTACTATTGTTTTAGGTTCGCTTAGCTCAATCATCTGGAATGCTTTTATTATCTATCTCGGCATGCAGTTGGGCGAGAACTGGGAATCGGCTGATTATTACCTTTCGCAATACGGCAAGTTCGTTCTAATTTTGGCTGTAGCCGTAATCGCTTATTTTGCAATACGTTATTACCTGAAAAGAAAGAAAAACGGAAATAATAGTAGAAATTATTAGTATTTTCATATTTCGTTTTAAAAACAATTTCTTTCCGAAATCATTTCCCACACTTTAGTTTAGTAGATTAGCAGGCGAATATTATTGTATTCGCCTTATTTTTCTATTAAACAGATGAAAAATGGGAAAAAAAACGAAGAAAACAATTAATGTTCGAGATTACGAACTCAATACACCGGGATGGCTTGCCTACAGCCTTAGCAATGGCGAATGGCGCTATGAGTCTCACTTAATAGCGCTCGACAAGTTGCTAATCGCCATTTCAAATAGAAAGTTCAAAGGCCTAATCGTCAATATGCCGCCGCGCCACGGCAAATCCGAGCTGATATCAAAATATTTTCCTCTTTGGTATTTGGCCCGTAATCCTAATCATAGAATTATTCTTACGACTTACGAAGCCAGTTTTGCAGAACACTGGGGAAGGCAAATCAAGAATTTGATTAAAGAACATGGCAGAACCAAGCTAGGTATTCAAATCAGTTCGAATAAAGCCACCGCTTCTTGCATAGAACTAGATGGTGCTGCCGGCTCGATTTCATTTGTCGGTGCAGGTGGCGCTATCACTGGCAAAGGAGCAAACCTGCTTATTATCGACGACCCGGTGAAAAACGACAAGGAAGCAAATAGCTTTACAATACGTAACAATATTTGGAACTGGTTCAAAGCGACAGCTTTTACACGCCTTGAACCAAACGGTATTGTCGTGCTTGTTATGACGCGTTGGCACGAAGATGATATTTGCGGACGCCTCGAAGCAGAACTTGGAAGCGATGTTATTCTTATTGAAAATGTTGAGTCGTTGGACATTTCCGAAATTCAAACCAAGTGGTTGAAACTCAATATACCAGCTCTAGCCGAAGAGAACGACCCGCTTGGACGCACTGCCGGCGCGGCTCTTTGGAATGACAGGTATCCGCTCGAGAAGCTTAATGAAATAAAAAGAACTCTTGGCTCCTATTACTTCAGCGCACTTTACCAGCAATCGCCAATGAGGCACGAGGGCAGCCTTTTCAACAGAATGTGGTTCAAATACTTCAAGGAAAGCGATGCCGGCTATGAGCTGAATCATTTCGACGGCAGCGGCGATAGCGAGCATTCTAAATTAATAATACCAATTAATAATTGCTCGATATTTATTACCATCGACCTCGCTATTTCACAAAAGGAAGAGTCGGATTATACCGTAGCTCTCGTGTTTGCGACCACTCAATCGAATGAAATACTTGTTCTTGAAGTATTTCGTGAAAAAATGACTCCAGCAAAGCATATCGACTTGATTGAAAAGATGTTCAAGCAATATAAACCTCAACTAATTGGCATCGAAGCCGTGCAATATCAAGTGGCAGTTGTCGAAGAAGCGCTTAAACGCGGCTACCCGGTCAAGCAGCTCAAGCCGAAAAAGGATAAAAAGACAAGGGCAATGGCGATTTCCGCTAAAATGGAAAACGGAATGGTATATTTCCGAGCAAATGCCGAATGGCTTGCCGCTTTCGAAGACGAGCTGTTGCAATTTCCTGCCGGACGACACGATGACCAAGTCGATGCTTTGGCTTATGCGGCATATCTGGCTCCGGTTTATTGCGAAAGCTCAATTAGTGTTATGGGAGCTAAAAGTAAAAATAAAAAAACAATACATTTAGAGTCTTTTTAAAAGATGCATTCAAAGCTCTGCCACGCTAATCAAGTGTGGCAGAGCTTGTGTAACTCGAGCAATAATATACTTATTCAACAATATCTTATTCAACAATAAATTTTGCCGATGTCGATTCTTTTCCGTCAATTATCTGCAGAATATATACTCCCTTTGCTAACTTAGAAATATCGAAACTACCTTCAGTAAATTCCATTTGTTTTTCGAAGTGCTTTTCTTCAGAAACAGCGCCCAAAATGTTTGCTATTCTCGCTTTGATTGCATTTCCGGGTTGGTTGCCGTTATCGTAGATGAAACTAAGCTCCGAGCCTTGTTTATAGAGCGTTAGCTTCTGGTTGGTAACAACTGGGAATTCATCTACATCGCTTGGGTCGGTGTCGTCAAAAACGAATAAACCTGCTTCGGTTGCCATATATAGCTTGGGGTTGGATTTGTCGCCAAAGTATCTAAGCGACCAAACAAGACCGCTTGTGGGTTGTTCCCACAGACTGAGCAGCCATTCGTCGCCGCCGTTGGTAGAATAATAAATCATACGTTTATCGCCGGCAAGGAATATCGTATCGTTATTCAAAAAAGCAATATCATTAAAATCCTTCGTAGAGTCAGAAATAGTTCTCGACCATGTATAGCCGTTGTCGGTTGAACGGAAAAACATGGTGATAATGCTGTCGCCTACAGCCAAATAATTATTTTCACCAGTTCTAACGATGCCGTTTATATCAAAGTAAGTATCCAAATTAGCGAGAACTTGGAAATTTGTAGCGTCGTTCGAGGTCAGAATAATACCGTCGTCGCCGTAACATAGGATTCTACCGCTATCTTCGAACAAGAATTTCTTTAAATTTTTACTCGTCGGTTTTACTAATTCAAACCAATTGAGTCCGCCGTCGTTAGATTTGAGTAATGTGCCATTGTCGCCGGCGATTAAAAGTGTATTGGCGTCGATGTAATGCACTGCATTAAGATTTACGTCGACTTCTGCGTTTATCTGCGTCCAATTTGCGCCACCGTCGTTGGTTCTGAGAATTGTCCCATCTGCGCCGCAACAAATACCGATATTCTCATCAATAAAATGCAATGAAAGAATTGCTTTCGTAGTGTTGGAATTCAACGCAGTCCATGTTAAACCGACGTCTGTCGATTTAACGAGGTAACCATTTGTTCCGCCGCAATATCCGATATTATTTGTTGGAAAATAGATTGTTCGCATGCTGTTTTTGCCATAGCTCACGCTGCCCCAGCGCACGCCGCCGTTCGAAGTGCGGCTGATGCCGCTATAATCGCCAACGGCAAATCCAATTTCATCATTGATAAAGTAAACGTTATAAAAAGTATTGAAATTTCTTGAATATAACTTTTGCCAAGTGTATCCGGCGTCGGTTGTTTTTAATATCATGCCGTATTCGCCAACGGCAATACCCGTTGAAGGGTTGAAAAACCATATAGCGAATGTCTTTCTTAAATCATTTGTCGGCATATCAAACCATTCGTTTCCTCCGTTGCTGGTTTTTAAAATTGTGCCTTTTTCACCGACTATAAATCCGTGGTTTTCATCGTTGAAAACAACTTTCCTAAGGTTGGCTGTTCTATTCAGGTCAATTTTTGTCCATGTGGCGCCGGCATCGTTTGTTGAGAACACGGAACCGTTATTGCCGACGGCAAACGCCGAATTCTCGTTGCGAAAGGAGACAGAATTTATATTTTCTGTTGTCGAGAGAGTAATTTTTGACCAGCTGTTGCCCGAATTTTCACTTCTCAGTATTGTTCCACGTTCGCCGCAAGCAAGTCCAATTGAGCTTTTAAAGTTGATTTCTTTTAAATTCCAGCCGGTTGGAGTAGAAATCTTATTCCAATTATCTCCGGTATTTACAGTTTTATAAATGATTCCTCCGGAGCCAGCCAAAAAACCGGTAGTGTTATCGATAAATTTTATGTCATTAATGCTCTCATTTGTCGGACTGGTTATTGAAAACCAATGAGCTCCCTCATCAGTTGTTTTGTATAATAAACCATTATCTCCGCCGATTATGCCGGTATTATCATCAATGAACTCAACTGTCAGCAATTTATTAACACTATCTTGCGAATAGTTGTTCCATGCGTAAAAATCTCCTGCGGATGACCCTTTCTTAAATATCTTACCGTAATCTCCGACAAAAATTCCTTTGTTGTTTTTAAATAAATCTATATCATAGATACTGCCTCTGACATGATTATTCCAATACACCCAATCGATATCCTTGCTGTAATCGACCCAAGTATGTCCGCCGTCGTAACTGCCTGCAACAAAACAAACTCCTGGCACTGCGTCATAAAAAGAATAATTTTCAGTGTAACCGCCTACAAAAATTTCATCGACTCCTCCGATATCTCGGGCTGCCACTGCCCAAAAACTGGTGTCTTGAAAGCCATATTGCTCCCAAGACCAGCCACCATCGGTTGTTTTCCATAATCCACCGTTGGGAGTATTATCTTTGTATAAATATGTGATAATAGTATAGCCGACTCTTGGGTCTCTATCGGTAAATTTAATGAAGGTCAGTTCTATGTCTTTGATTTCGGATGGTTTATCTGTATAAAGAGTGTCGGTAAACTTCCAAGTGCTGCCTCCGTCGGTCGAGATATACATTTCGCCTATTGTGCTTCCGATAAGAACAACATTAGCGCTATCTTCGCGGATAGCTATGCCGCCGACTTGAAAATATATCAACGAATCTTTGGTATTGCCGTGTTCATCGGTTACTTTTAATACTTTAACGGCTCTGCCAATAGAATCCCACGATGCGCCTTGATTTGTGGAGCGATAGAATCTGCCGTTTAATTCGGATATATAGCAAGTATCGGAATTTGCTTTCGGGTAATGCACCATAGCCTTGCCGTTGGTAGCAACTGGAAAACCCGGCTGCAACACGTATTCCCATGTGTTTCCATGGTCGGTTGTTCTTGATAATTCTCCAAAATTCAATGCTCCAACTAATACAACATTGGTATCCGAATCAAACATGAGCAAATTGTTTAATTGCTCGTTACCACCGGGTTGCTTAATGAATTTTCGGACCCATGTTTTGCCCGCGTCATATGAAAAATAAATATACCTCGATAAACCGCCCGCAACCAATGTGTTCGGATTTTTCGGATTAACGCATATATCAAAAGTAGACTCAGGCAACAACCGCTTCCATGTTCTTTCTTTTGAATGAGCTATGTTGAAAGAAAG
>CAYLSY010000152.1:0-6466 GCA_964386275.1 uncultured Hyphomicrobiales bacterium | reverse complement strand
ATTTTTAATTACTTTTGAAAAAATTTGGCGGGCATATTCGAGGCTATCGCGCATCAAGTAAATATCGCCAATCAAGTTATTAGCTTGAGCTGCCAGCGCCGGAGCGCTTTTTTTCTCCGCTAACCCCGACAGCTCTTGCTCGGCGGCGTAGTAATTGCGCAAATGCTCGATTTGGATTAGGGCAATCCGCAGTTTACAGTCATCCGCGGTGTTGGTGTTAGGAAACAGTTTTTGTATGTGCTTATAACGCGAAATGATTGTATCGAGAAAGCTAGCCGGTAAATCCTTGTCCTCGCGAAAGCGGGTTTCAAGCGTTCGCGCATAGCCGTAAAGGGCATTTTGAACAAAAGGGCTTTCCTTGCCTTTGTCAATGATATAGCCATAGGCTTTCAGCGCAATTTCGTATTGTTTGTCTCTGCGGGATAAATCCGCAAAAGCCAGTATTTCCTTGCCGTTAGCGCCGGTAAGCTCGTCGAGTTTGATATAAGCGGAGTAAGCTTGCTCCAATTCTCCAACAACGCGGAGGAACCAGCCCATCAGCCTGTAATAGAGGGGATTTCGCTGCTGGGCAACTTTCTTTTCGATAACATTTTTAATAAAAGAAATTGATTCCTTGTTCGACATCATCGCCTGCAGCCTGCCTTGGGCTATTGAATAGTTGCCTGTTTCCTCAAAAAGCTTGATTACTTCGGTAGTACCCTTTTCGTAGTCGCCGAAAGCTATATAAAGCTGGCTTAGCTCGTCGGTAAACAGATTATCCTGTCCCAAAGCCTGACGCGCTTTTTGGTAAGTTGCTGCTGCCTTTTCGAAGAGCTGCACTCCAATTTGGGCATATGCAACTTGTTCATAGGCATCGAGCGATTTCGAGTTTTTTTCGAGAATCGAATTCCATAAATCAATGGCTTCATTGGTCTTACCAATTCGCCAAAGGATTTCGCTCTTTAAAGCAAGCAAATCCGTTGTTTCTGCAGATTTAAGCTTTTTATCGATATAGGGCATCAATGCGCCGTATTGGCTTAACGCCTTGTAAGTCCTGACAATGCCCCAAAAATATTCGTCTTTTTTGGGGTTGGCATTGAACAACTCTTCGTAAATCCTTGAGGCGTTGGTTAAATCACCGCTTTTTTCGTAAGTTTCGGCTAATTTCAGTTTCTGCTCTGTCGCACCGCCTTGAGCTAACAACGGCGAAAGAGCTGCAATGAGCAATATGACCAATAAAGATGTCTTCTTCAATTCTATAAAATCATTTGTTAATAATTGTTTGAACAATTGACGAAAGAATGTGGGGTTTGTTTTGAGGAGAAAAATGAAGAAAAACAAATCCCTTGAAGTATTACCTTCAAGGGATTTATTCTTTCCGTGTCAAGTGTAATTTAATATTCAAACAACAACCGCAGCCTATTTTAATATCGTAAACGGCACAACATTCCTTTCGTAGCCTGCTCCGAACGAAATGAAATAACTTCCCGAAGGCAAATCATCGGTAACTACTTTGAACTCGTTGAATCCTGCAGGCAAGCTTCCGCTGAAAATTGATTTGCATGTTTTGCCGGTAAAGTCAATAATCGTCAGTTCAAAGCATTCCGTGGGTTCATTGGATGTGCAATCAATGGAAAAGTCATTGCCGAGAACAGGATTAGGATGAATCGAAACCTCGATTCCATCGAGCGTTACGATATCTTCGACGTCGTTAACCAGATTGCCTTTGCCGGTAATCGTCAAACTATGCTCGCTTTCTGGATAACTATTTGAATATATTATTGCCGTAAGCTCATAATTTTTTGCTTCTTTGGGTGTAAATGTCAAGGTCAGTGATGTAGAAGCGGCAGAATCGAGTTCAATCGGGAAATTGACCGATTTGAATTCGAAGGCATCTTTGTCGGATTGAAATACTATCGAATCAATGACTAAAATTCCGTCGCCATTGTTCATTAAATTGAGGAATTTGTCTTTTGATGAACCGATATTAACCGAGAAATAGAGCAGCGAACTGGGAGTATACGACAAAGTCGGCGTTGGAACATCACTAATGCCGGTTATTGGGATGATTACACTGGGTTTGTTAAAAGCGTTAGACTCAATAATAAGTTTTGCGGTATATATTTTTCTATGCACTGGATTGAATTTGACTTTAATTGTAGTGGTTTCTCCGGGTTCGAGCGACACCAGAGTTCCTTCGACATCATAAACGTCATCGGCGTCGTCGGTTATGGAAAAACTCGTCAAATCGAGCGTTTCCTCGCCAGAATTAGTAATAACGACGTTTCTTTCCAAATTGACTCTGGTTGTATCGAACAATATCTTATATTCGGAGCAAGTAATCATCGGCTCTTTGTCGAAGCCCTGCCCCTTGAGTTCGAACATTTTTGCGCTACCGTTGAATGCGTCGCTTGTGAATACAACACCATTTGGATAAGAAAGACGCTGAAGCGGCAGGAATTTTACGGTAATAGCTCTTTCGCTGCCCGGCTGCAATACGAACGAACCGGGGTTGTCGATGATTTGATAAAAACCGTCGTTATACTTTAAAGATACGTTAGTAACATGCAAATCGGCGTCGCCAATATTTTTTATCGAAAAAGATTGCGTATAGGTTTCATTCACTTTTACGGTATCGAAGTCGATAAATGGTTTATCGAAGGCAATTGCGGGTTTGGCGCCTGTGAAATTCTTGACGTAGCCTTTATATCCAGCTTTTTCGATTTCGATAATCATATTTGTTGGAGGATTATATACAACGGTTTTTCTATCCGTGGCAATCGGCCATAGAACAGTAATCGAATCGATATAATTAAACTGCGCAAGTCCAAAATTTAAGATATATGGCTGTTGTCCGCCGAAATGTCCTAAACCAGTTTGAATTTCACGGATTTGGTTGATTCCGTTCGAAGAAAGAATGACCCTTGCCCCCAACGCATTTTGGTTGCAATTCGGCGGCGCATCCAATTTTACGGAAACCCAGTTGTTTTGATTGCCGATACGGTTTTCCATTAGCAAAGTTGTCGGCGCTGTGCCTTCGATTGAGTCATAATAAACGACAAAATCCTGGTCGCCGTCAAGGTCGTAATCCAATGCTTCGAATGCCGAAGGGTTCTTAATCCATTTCAATCCAAGTGAACTGGTAACATCATTAAATGTGTTAGTTTCTGGGTCTTGAAGGAAAAGATAGAGCCTGTCAGCTGCCGGGTAATAATGCCCTTGGCAAATTGCCATATCGAGCCAGCAATCATTATTCATATCAAACATTGCTCCGGCATAATCGCCAAGGTGAGCAGCTTCAGGAATGTCGCGGTTAATCCGCTTCAATTCGTATTTGAATTTGTAATCCGGCGGTCCTTGATTGACAGCTAAAACCGAATGGCCTTCGCCTTCTTGATAGCCGCCATGAACAAGGATATGAAGGAAATCAATATCACCGTCGTTATCGAAATCACCAGTAATGCATTCCCATTGGCACATAGGTTGTTGCTGCTTTTGTCCATTTTCGTCGATATATGAATCGCCGCCTAAAAACTGAGCGTCGTAACCGGTTATTGCAGAAACGTCGGTGAAAGTGCCATTTCCATTGTTTCGAAACAAACTGCCGCCGCTTCGACAATAGGGCGATGTAACAATATCGGGCAATCCGTCGTTGTTCCAATCGGTCGAGGTAACGCCATACATAGGCTCGACAACATAATCAATACCGCTGTTGGTAACGCGGGTGAAAGTGCCGTCGCCGTTGCCGCGTAGCAGTATATCGGGCATTTTAATGTTTTGAGCATAATCGATAAATTTTGTGGCAATATATAAATCTATATTGCCGTCTTGGTCGTAATCCAAGAATGAATAGCCGACAGCGTCAATCAAGCCGGGTCCATATACTCCGTTGGTTGTCAGAGTATTCAAACCGCTGTTCGTAACGATATTAAAATTGCCAGCGCCGTCGTTGAGCAAGACTTCGGCGCGGTCGCCGTGGTCGTTTTCGCCGGAAATATATTCCCAACGGTGATAGTATATACCGGATACAACGTCTTGATACGAATCGTTATTGACATCTGCCATTACAACTAAATCCGAGACGCGGTCGCCTTTTTCGGGATTGCGGTTTTTATTGATGCCCGATTGGTCGGTTACGTTGACAAATTTGCGCTTGCCGGGGCGTTCCGGGTCTTCGATATTCATAAATAAATAGAATTTGTTTTTAACTCCAACGCCGACTCCGACTGTGCCCCAAAGAATATCTGGATAGTTATCGTTGTTGATGTCAACTATTCCTAGTCGAGCCGCTTTAATGTCGTTAAATCCAGTCTCTTCCGAAACATTCGAAAACCAAGTGTTATCAACACATGATAAAGGATTGGATAAAAAGAAAAAGAATAAAATAAAATTAGCAATTAACAGTAACCTTGAGTTCATTACTAAAACTCCTGAGAAGAAAATGAAAATTAATTTTTCCCAAATTATGAAAAAAAAGAAAAGGAATGAAAATTTTGTTGATTTTTTTCTAAAATTTAAGCATGAAAAGAGCTGTTGATTGCATCCATTGCCTTTTCGGCGATACCTTCTGAGTCGAGTTTTAAATCGTGTAATAGCTCGTGTTGTGTGCCGTGTTCGATGATTTCGTCATAAATTCCGTGAATAAAGTATTCAATCCCTTTATATTTTTGCGCCATGTATTCAACTACGGCTGAACCGAAGCCTCCAAGCGCCTGACCGTCTTCGACAGTTAATATTTTTTTATGGGTTTTCGCAATGCTATCGAGCATTTTTTCATCCAATGGCTTTACAAAGCGCGCATTGACAACTGTTGCAGATATGCCTCTATTATGCAAAATTTCGGCTGCAACTACAGATTCGCTGACCATTTTGCCGAGCGCGATAATCGCAATATCGCTGCCTTGGCGCAACAGCTCAGCTTTTCCATATGGAACTGCTTCGAACGGTTTTTCGTCATGCGACAAAGCTCTACCTCTCGGATAACGAATCGAAACAGGACCTGAATAAAAATTGATTGCTGAATAAAGCATATTTCTAAGCTCATGCTCGTCTTTTGGAGCCATGACGGTCATGTTTTGAATAGAGCGCAGGAAAGCAATATCCAGTAAACCATGATGCGTAGCTCCGTCTGCGCCGACAATACCGGCGCGATCAATTGCAAACACAACATGCAGGTTTTGCAATGCGCAATCGTGAGCAATCTGGTCGAAAGCTCTTTGTAAAAAAGAGGAATATATGGCGCATACTGGTACAATCCCTTGAATAGCCAACCCCGAAGCGAATGTAACAGCATGGCTTTCGGCAATGCCAACATCGAAGAAGCGTTTGGGAAAATTCTTTGCGAAGCATTCCAAACCTGTGCCTTCAGCCATAGCAGCGGTTATTGCGACAACTTTATCATTTTCGCGGGCAATTTCCTGCATTGCTTTGCCGAAAACTGCCTGATATTTCGGCGGTTTTTCAGTTGGATTTGCTGGTTCATTCTGTTTCTTTTCGATGGCATGGAGGTGATAAACGTCCTTTTCCGCCGGTTCGTAGCCTTTGCCTTTTTCGGTTATAACGTGCATCAGAATCGGACCGTGGCTTTCTTTTATCATACGCAAAACGCGAACGAGTTTTCGGACATTATGGCCATTGATGGGCCCTATGTAGTTGAAACCCATAGCTTCGAAAAGTAGTCCCGGAGTAATTATCGCTTTAACGCTGCCTTCGAGTCGGGCGGCAACTTTCCGCAAACGGTCGCCAAAAGTATCCATCTTGCCGGTTAATTCCCAAATATTCTCGCGCATTTTCTGCATAAAGCTCGTAGTAAAAATTGTATTGAAATACTCGGATAGCGCAGAAACATTCGAATCGATAGAATAGTTGTTGTCGTTTAAAATCACAGTAATATCGCGTTTTTGGTAACCGCAATTGTTCATTGCTTCGAACGCAAGACCTCCGGTCAATGCTCCATCGCCGATAACTGCCAAAACGCTGTATTTTTCGCCAAGTAAATCGCGGGCCGCAGCTATGCCGAGCGCCGCTGAAATGCTTGTGCTGGCATGTCCCGCTCCAAAAGCGTCGTAATGGCTTTCCGTTGGTTTTAAAAAACCGGATATTCCGCCTTTTTGGCGTATGGTATGCAATTTGTCGCGTCGTCCTGTTATAATTTTATGAGGATAGCCCTGATGACCGGTATCGAATATGATTTTATCCTTTGGCGTGTCCATAACGTAGTGCATTGCGACTGTTAATTCAACCACGCCGAGTCCTGCGCCAAAATGACCTCCGGTCTTGAAAATATTTTCTATTAAAAACGTGCGGATTTCCTTACAGTAATCGTCAAGTTCCGATACTTGGAGCTTCTTCAAATCAGCCGGCGAATCTATTTTATATAAATACTTATATTGTGAGCTATTTTCGGGCATAGTCTATTCTATATTATATATTTTTCGAAAAACGATAGACGATTTATACTCTAAAAAATTTCCTTTAAAATTTTGAT
>CAYLSY010000151.1:0-6554 GCA_964386275.1 uncultured Hyphomicrobiales bacterium | reverse complement strand
TATCGCAAGGGGAATCAGGCATTTGCAAAGTAAGGCGAAATATTGACGGCAGGCTCTATTCGCTGAACTGGGGCGCAGCCGACGGCGCCGCTATTGACCCGGTCGAGAAAAAACCGCTTTACCACTTTAAACCCGGCAGCAAATGCCTTTCTTTCGGCAGCTATGGCTGCAACTTTATTTGTTCAAATTGCCAGAACAGCAGCCTTTCTCAGCGCGCTAGGCACGGATACTCTAAAGAACTGAATCAGAACGGGTTTTCGCCTGAAAAAATTGTTGATGCGGCAATCAAAGCGAATGCCGATGGAATTGCATACACTTACTCCGAACCGACAGTTTTTTTTGAGTACTGCTACGATACGATTATGCTCTCGAGGAATAATCAAAAGGCTGAAAATCTATACCACGTCTTCGTTTCCAACGGTTTTATGAGCTGCGAAACTGCTGAATTCATCATAGCCGAAAGACTAATAGACGCAATCAACATTGATTTGAAATTCATCGAAAGCGGCAAGTATAAACGCATTTGCGGCGGAAAACCCGGACCGGTACTGGAGAACATCGCCCGATTCTTCGATGCCGGCATTCATATTGAAATTACGAACCTAATAATACCCGATGAAAACGATGGGAAAGAAGACATCGAAAGGCTGTGTGCTGCTATAGCAGCCATTTCCAAAGAAATTCCACTTCATTTCAGCCGGTTCTATCCGCAATACCGAATGCTCGAAAAACCCGCTACAAGCGCTCAATCACTGATTAAAGCAAAGGAAATTGCAGCAGCTGCCGGATTGAAGTATGTTTATTTAGGAAATATCGCGATAGATGGAGCTTCTGATACAACATGCCCGAAGTGCGGAAAACTGCTTATTGAGCGATTGGGCTATCAGACTAGAACAATAGGATTAGATAAAAACAATAATGGTATAGTTCGTTGCCTTTTTTGTGGCGAAGATATTAATATTGTTTTATAATACAATACCATTCATTCTAATCCGTGTCGCCGACAAGCACAAATGCCCCCCAATAATAAGGCTGGCTATACTTTTCACGCAACGCAAGCTGTGCTTTTTTAAAAGCTTCGCCGAGTTTTTCGCCGCCGAGCCAATTTTTGTAGAATTCCACCATCAACTCTTGGGTTGTAAGGTCGTTTACTGTCCAAAGACTCATGATGACTGCTTTGGCTCCTGCAGCGCGAAACGAGCGCTGAAGCCCATAAACGCCCTCGCCGTTTTTAATTTCGCCCAGACCGGTTTCGCAGGCGCTAAGGACGACAAGGGCAGTCTCGTCAAGGTTCAGATTCATTGCGTCGTATGCCGTCAGCAAGCCGTCGTCGGTTGTTAAAAACGATGTGTCGCGGCTGTTCAGCGAATTTTCCGCGCCCGCAAACAATAGATACGAGCGGAAAAGCGGATTGTTGTTGTCGCCGAATGATTTGTATGATGAACTAAAAATTCCTTTGTTCGAATGGTCAACGTCTCGGTCAAAATAGCCGTGAGTGGCAATATGCAGCACCGATGGGCTTTTCATTTGTTTCAAAGCGGCTGTGGTAGCTCTTTCGACAAGAAAAGTCTCGAAAGGTATATTTTTTGTTTTGAACAAATTGCTGATTAAGCTCACTTCTTCGGCTGTGCCGGGCAGCTCGGGAATAATGAGTTTTGCTTTGTCTTGGCGTGGTTTTGCAGGTGCAGAGTCAGGATTTAGCTTCAAGTCAAATTTCGGAAAACCGAACAACGCTGCGTTTTTCAGCTTGGGTGTAGCTTTTTTCGCTTTAATTTCGAGCAAATCGGAAGAATTCGATATGACGACTATGTTCGATTTATCAATCAAATAATCGCCTTCGTTATTCATTAAAGTGCTTAAATTGATTTTGTTATAGACCCCGTCCTGAGAAACATAGACGCGGGTTTTGCCCTGTAGCTTTTTATCGACTTCAGCCCAAAACTGCATGTATGGCTCTTCGTCGAATAGTTCATGTCGGATTTTATTCCGGTAGCCGTTGATATACAGGCGCTCAAGGTCATAGCCGTTTGAAATTATGACTAACTCCGGATATTTCGTCGTTTCTTTTGTTATAATCAGAAAAGCATAATAAACCGAGTCGGTCCAGCCTTGGTCGAAGAAGTTGAAGCGGACGATTTCAACTACGGCTTCGTCGGATTCAAGCGTTTTCTGAATATCGCGCCATGTAATATGTTTTTGATTGTAAATTTCATTGAATATTGAGCATTGCTTCGATATTTCTTTTTCCAAGGCGTTGGCTTTGTTTTCAAGCTCGGCAATGTTTTTTTTGCTTTGCTTTAATTCAGCGCCGCTCATGCGGTAAAGCCGCGCCAGTTCCTCGCGAAGAGAGCGCCATTGCTCGAATTTTTCAATTAGTTCTTTTTTTCCACTCGAATGATTTGTGTTTCGCACTTTTAGAGAGCTGCTGAGCAGCAGCGATTTCGTCGCTATTTGAAAATCACACATATCGGCAGCGATTGCCGGATTATCGCGCCAGCGCTGCAATACATAGCAGTTGAATAGGTCGAAGCGCTCTTTGATATTGAAATAAAACTGGGATTTTTCGCTTTCGCTTAGGAATGGAAAATAATCGTGGATTTGCTGAATATAGAGCCGGAATGCTTCACGGTAGTGGCTTTCGGCTTGTTCGTATTTGCCCATTGATTTCTCGACACCGGCAAGATTGTGTATAGCAGTGGCATAGTCCGGATGGCGAACGCCGTAGAGCTGCTTTCGAAGCTCGACGGCGTTCTGTAGAAATTCAAGCGATTGCTCGAGTTTGCCGGTATAGGAATAGAGAATGCCGAGACCGTTTAAAATATCTGCGAACAGCGGATGCGCAGTATGCTGCTCCATAGCGGAATATGCGTCTTCGAGCAGTTTTGCTGCCGAGGCATAGTTCTTTTGAGACCAATCAATAATAGCAAGATTATACAGAACATTGGCATAGTCGATTTGAGCGGTTTCGCCGGAAAAATTCTTGAGATTTCTTGACTGGGTCAAGATTTTTTCAGCTTCGGCATTCTTGCCGAGTTTAAGATAAATATCAGCAAGTTGCAGCGAAATGGAAATTGATTCAATATCTTCGCTTTTTCCGGATTTTTTGAGGATTTCAATTGCTTGCTCGAAAAGCGGCTCTGCCTTTGGAAAGTTGCCGAGTTTAAGATAAACAATACCAAGATTAACGAGTGATTTTGCAATCGAAGGATGGGTTTCGCCATATTGCTTCCGTTTAATATCGAGAGCTTGGATATATATCTGTTCGGCTTTTTCGTACTCTGCGCTGGAAATATAGAGCTGTCCAAGATTATGCAGCGATGTGGCATACGAAGTGTCGTTTTCGCCGACCGTTTTGCGTTTGATTTCGAGGGCTTCTTCGAGAGCGGGTTGCGCTTGGCGGTATAGTCCCAGCTTTTGGTAGCAATAGCTTATGTTATTGAGGGTTGTCGCAAGGCTCGGGTCGTCTTTGCTGAGCGCTTCGCGCTTTACGGCGGAGGCTTTTTCGTACCATTCGATAGCCGATTCGTAGTTACCGGAATAGTTTTGAACATGCCCCACCAAATCGAGCGCCTTGGCGTAAAAATCCGATTTTTTACCGAATTCCTTTTCGGAAAGCTCGAGCGCTTTTTCGGCAAATACCATAGCGCGCTTCAAATCTCGCTTTTCAATATATGTATAAGCAGAATCGACCATCTCCTTGCGAGATTGGGCAAAAACAGGCTCGAAGGCTAATATCGATATGAGTAAAGCAGCAAGCGCGAATAAAGTTTTCATATTGTATTGGTTTTGTATTGTATTATTGTCATTTCGGATAAGCCTGTAAAACATGCCGTAGGGCTTCTCCTGTGGAATCAACTTATACTAATATTTCTATAATAAAGAAAAATTTATAAAGATAAATGAAATAATTTTAATTATACGCATATTTCTTTTATATCACATTGCTTACGCTTGAAAAGTGGCAACCGCCACTTACTTCCCTGCGGACATTTGCTGTTCTGCAGTTTTCAATCCGGCTTGTGCTTCGCGATTAGCAGGATTGGCTTCGAGCGCTGTTTTGAAGGCTTTCGCAGCCAAATCGAAATTCTTTTCGCTTAGGGCAGCTTTTCCAATATTTGCTATGTTGACCGACACGATAGTCGAAATCGCCTCGGGCAGCCTGCCGCCGATGTCTTTAGCCGATTTAATCAGCTTCGATATATCTATTTTATCGAGCGATGGCGCAATTGTGTCAGTCGGTTTCATCAGTCGCAGCGCAAAACCTTGCGGATATTTGCGATAAGCCGCGCCGATATGCTTTTCCTTGTCGAAAAATTCAATCGTAATATAGACCGGACGCGATGCTGCAATGCTCGAGTCGATGATGCAATTGAGGAATGCCTCGTAATTCGCCTGAATAGATGGTGGTGCTTTTTCAGCTCCGAATTTTTCGAATACTTCCAAATCGCGCATGAATGCTTCGCGTTGCGGTTTGCATTTTGCCATCAAATCGGGGTACCATTTTTCCAAAGTCAGCTGATACCAAGTTCGGCGGACGAGTTCGGGGTCGATAATAGTAATGTCCGGTCGGAGGTTTTCAACTTTTTGCTTGTAAAAAAACGGCGAAACGAAATAATCCCATTGCGAGGAAATGATTACCGCGTCCGGTTCGAGGTTATCGGTCATAATTCTTGTGTATTCCGCCGCCATGCAATCGCCCGAGTAGTTGTTTTCTTCCAAGTTGAGCGCAAACGATAGCAGCGGAATTAAAACGAAGGCATAAACCAGCTTTTTGTTCATTCGTGCAAAAGCGTAAAGTCCGGCGGCGGCAAAGAGCCATAATCCCAAAAATACCGGAATGAAGTAGTTATCGATATCCGGTATGCTGTAATTCAAGGTGTAGAGCAGGTAAACAATAATTATGAGCCACAAAAACCAGAACAGCTCTTTGCTTGCGCGGAAAACAACGTAAACGCCGTAGCAAAGCGGCGCCAAGCCAACCCAGCCGAATTGCAACGGCAACAGCTTTATGAATTTAAAGAAGTTGTCTTTCATAAACTCCGAACCGCTGAACATCCAGATTTGGTATTGTTTGCCTTGGAAGTGATAAAGGAATTTTTCCAACGAACGATGCACCCAGCCCCAGTTGAATGTCGGCTCGGCGCTCGAACGCAACGGTAAATAAAGGTAGAAACTCAATCCGAGCAGGATGAAAATAGCTATGAATCCTATAAATTTCAGCTTGTCCTTGCCGAATGAAAATTTTTCACCCGGTTGCTTGAAATAAAGGAACAGCAGCGCCGGAAGCGAAAACATTGTCGTCAGATGGTTCGACATTCCAAGTCCAAAAACGAATCCGGCAGCTAAAAACAAATGCCTCGAACGCTCGCGGGCAAACGAGGCTTTAAGGAATAAGTAGAAAATTGTAGTTAACAAGAATATTTGCAGCGAATACACTTCTATTGTGTTTGCCTGCGCCCATACAGTTCGGGCAAACGCAAAGGCTATCGATATAATGAAAGCCGTAGTATATACTAAAAAAGAACTGCCCGAAGAATCGCTCTCCGGAACGGCAATATGCTTTTTCCCGCTATTTTTTTTTGTAAAACGCAAATTATTAAATATTAAAAGAAGCAGGTTGAAAAACATTGCCGCTGCAGCCGCCGTGAGAACCGATGATAAAATATTCAACCAATAAACTTCGGTGAAAGGCACCGGCAGGTGCGTCCATAAATAGCCGATGAGCGTAAACAGCGGATAACCGCTCGGATGCGCAATGCCCAAAGTTGAACATACTGCGGCAAGCTCGCCGCAATCAATAAAAGAAACATCAGGCGCAGCTGTTGGAATATAGACGCATAGCGCAATTATGAAAACGGCTATAGTAAAAATGAGATTCTTTTTGTTTTTCATGGCTTTCAAAAAAAGAAATTTATTAGGGTTTGTCTATTCCCCGTCTTCTTCTTCCATATCATCTTCAAATTCAGGCATTTGCACTTCTTCGACAGGAATGTCCTTTGGGGGAATAAACTTATCCTTCGGTATAGAAACATTCTCTTCGAATTTTACAGTTTCATATGTTACTGTGCCGAACATTGTCATTTCAATCTTCAACGGAATCAGCTTATAAACCCACATTTTTGTGTTCATCGACTCGATTGTCCATACTTCGCATGTTTTGCCCATGTATGTTTCCTCGCCGATTTTTTTTCCGCCCATTTCTTGCATCATTTTTCTGCCGAATTCTTCGTAATCTTTTTGTGTTAGCCCATCGAGCATGGCTTTAAGCATTTCGTTCGACATTTTTGTGCCTTTTTTCTCTTTCATGTCGATGTTGTAAATCCAATCCTTATCGGAAATTGTGATGGTGTTCGTTTCTACGGTAAAACCCATCATAGTCATCGAAGATTCGGTATAGCGCGCTTCGAGGAAACCGTAATTATCGAAATAAAGAGTCTCCTTGCCGGTTTGAGCGCCGCTGATTTTGTATTCGACGATTGCCGATTTTATTTGATATTTCTTTATGTCTAAAGAATATGACGTGGAGGAGAAAATTATCGCAAATGCAATCATTA
>CAYLSY010000150.1:0-6572 GCA_964386275.1 uncultured Hyphomicrobiales bacterium | reverse complement strand
GATAAACGACACAAAGAAAAAGCTGTTGATTGTCGACGACGAAATTGATTTTCTCGATACAATTGCTATACGCATGGAAATGCGTGGGTTCGATGTTACTAAAGCTGCCGATGGTTCAACCGCTCTTGAAAAAGCCAGAAGAAATCGATTCGACGTGATGCTGCTCGATTTGAAGATGCCGGGAATCCATGGCAAAGAAGTCCTCGAGAAAATTAAGAAAGAAAACGAAGGTATTGAAGTGATTATATTAACAGCGCACGGCTCAAACGAAGCTTCGGAGGAAACCACCCGATTAGGCGCCTTTTGCTTTATCACTAAACCGATTGACATCGACCGCTTGGTTACAGTCATAAACTTGGCATTGGAATCAAAAGGCGGCGGCATTTCAAGAGTAAACGATGCGGATTAATAGAATTATATGCAATGATATACTATTTCATTTTCATAATACTTGAATCAAAATGAAACAAGAGATTAAAGAAGAAAAACCTCGCATTCTTAATGAAATCTTCGAAAACTCGTTTTCGAAAAAGATGTATAGGAATCTGAGACGAAATTATTTCATCAGACTGCTTCTGATATATATTATGCCTTTAGCATTACTAATTGTATACTTCCAGTATCAATACAATGATTTAATGACCGAAAGCCGTGAACTTCATTTGATGAGCGTCGCAGAAAATCAATCGCGGATACTCGACATTTTTTTGAGCGAACGTATAAACAACATATTAAATGCAATCAACGATCCGGATTTCGAATTGCCGTTGGACAAAAATAAAATAAATGCGATGCTTGATAAACTCAAAAAAAACAGCGATGCCTTTATCGATCTTGGTTACTTCGGTTCGACGTCAATACAAATTGAATATGCCGGACCATTGCCGTTCCTCGAGAATCGGAACTATGAAAATGAGCCGTGGTTCAGAAAACTAATCAATGGCGAGAAGGAATATGTAATCACAGACATTTATCTGGGTATGCGCAATACTCCGCATTTGACAATTGCCGCAAAAACAATACGAAACAATCAAAGGCTAGTTTTTAAAGTCTCGCTCGACCCGGAAAAGATTTACCAATACATGACTTCACTCGAAAAATCTAACGATGTGCAAATACTTATAATCAAAGATGACGGTACTTATCAATTAACTCCAGACGAAATCGGCAAGGTTATGGAGCCATCTCCTTTTATTCCAGATAAACAGCATAAAGTAGGCATTAAAACATATAGTGATAACCATGGCGAAGGCTCATTCGCATATTCGTGGCTAACCGATGTCAATTGGGCTGTTGTTGTTAAAGAAAAAGAAGCCTCGGTTCAATCTTATTTTAATTTAAAAATCGAATTGATTCTTATATCGCTTGCACTGCTGCTATTCTTGTTCTTTATTATCTTTATACTTTCGAAGAATATCGTCAAAACAGAAAAAGACCGGCAAATCGCAAGGCAGCAACTGGAACAAGCCTCTAAACTTGCTACTGTCGGCGAACTTGCCTCTGGAATTGCTCATGAAATTGGCAATCCTTTGAACATAATCGCTAACGAAGTTGGGATTATGCAAGATTACGCCAATCCTAAGTTCAAAAGTAATAAAACATTGCAGGAAATGGAACCGCATTTTAAAAAAATTATGAATGCTGTTTACAGGATAAAAGATATTAATAACAAGCTGCTTACTTACGTACGAAAAAACGACAACGAGTTGGAAGAATGCAATATTAATGAACTTATCGAAAACTTTATCAGCGGTTTTTTCGAAAGAGAAATGAAAGTCGATAATGTCGAAATTATTCGTAAATATGGCGCTGGGTTGCCCGTAATAAAGACAGACATTAACCAAATGAAGCAGGTTATTGTCAATCTATTAAATAACGCCAAAGACGCAATCGAAGGCTCAGGCAAAATAATCATCGAAACTGCATTTATAAACGATAAAGTCCTAATTTCAGTTACAGATAACGGTGTTGGCATTCCTGAAGATAAAATCAACAAAATATTTCTCCCCTTTTTCACGACAAAGCCTGTTGGCAAAGGCACTGGTTTGGGCTTATCCGTTAGTTTCAGTATAATCAAGAACCTTGGCGGTTCAATATCAGTCGAAAGCGAACTCGGCAAGGGGACTACTTTTACAATTGAGTTGCCGGTTAGTAGTAATATTTCCAATATTAAAAGTCAATAAAAATCAGGAAAATTTCAATAATTGCCGCGGGTCATCAGTCTCGCTGCTCGCTCAGCCTGCAGCGCAAATGCTTCGAGCCGCGCCTCGATTATTTGCGGATAAACATTGCCGTCTGTTTCAATCGTTAGGAAAGGAATATTTTGCAATCCGTTGAAGGCATGTTTGATATGCGAATCCAAGCCGAGTCTTCTTTTCGTTTCAATTTTACTTTTAACTGTCATCTCTGGCGCAGACACAGCCTCGGAAAATCGTGTCGGCATGCAGCCGAATGGGCCAAGGTTAATCACGCCGCAATATTTCTCGAGCGATTCGCCCAAGGCGACTCCAAGTGTTAAACCGGGTTCCCCCTTGAACTCAAGCGGAATAATATGTTTGCTATGCTCAAGAATCGGCGCTATTCTTGTTTGCGAATACTTGTAAAAACCGGATTTAGCAAGAATTTTTTTTATTCGATATTCGGCAGCGCGCATATAAGCGACCCGAGTCCAACGTTCATACTTCATTTTGAATGAATCGAGTGGCTCGAGCAGCCCCTGCTTAAGCAAATAATCGACATAATAAATCCATTCGCTTATGTAAGCGTCTTTGACGATAAACCCTTTATCGGCAAAGCGGCGATTGAGCCACTTATGCGAGAAATGGTCGCGCCGGACGTAGATTTCGCCAACAAGTGCAATATATTTGGCATTTTCAATTCTGGTATGGCGTGGAATTTCATCATGCAGAGCACGCGACAAGGATTTAAGCCTTTTATAGAATTGCCCAAAATCTTTTTCAATTGCTTTAAGGAATTTGTCATACTCCCTTTTAAACACAGCAAGTCCTTCTTTCGGGCTTTCTGCATGCGCCATGATTGCCGAGCGAACATCGTCCAGCACATCGGAAGCAATAATCGACTGAATACCTCGCAAAGCGAATTTCGGGCCGATACCAGCAAACCCGTCTTCATTCATCAATGTCAAAGTAGCTACGTTTTCCAGCTTTTTTCTACGAATCAAATCTCGTAAAAACACGGGATATTGCCCCAAACGACAGTTTCCAGCGCCTTGAACGATGAAAAAGGCAAGATTTTTGCGTCCATCCCACTTGTTTTCGATGTAATCAAGCAACGAGCCTGCACAAAGCAATATCGGCAAACATTCCTTGCCGCTGGCGTTTGCACGCGCATATTTGAGAATTTGCGTATTGCCCTCGGGCAAAGCTGTAGCCGAAAAGCCTTGACTGCGAAGGCTCGCAGCAAAAAGTGGCGCCGCAATATCACCCATTGATGGAATTAGCACTTCAATATCGGGTGATGTCAAGGGTAAACGTTTGCCGTCGCTTCGAACGAAGAAAGATTGAAGCCCATCGATTTCGATTCTTGCTGGTTGGAAGCTATTTTCCGGCTTTATTGTAATATTCTTTTCTATTCTGCGGTAATTTTCGATAATATCGATGAATGCGTCAATCCGCGTATTGATGCCGGCATCGGCGGTATGCCCGTCCAATTCAAGTGTGAGCCAAGGTTTTCGTCCCATTATCTCACGGAAAGTGCGCATGGTCATCGAATCCGGGCCGCAGGAGAAGTTTGTAATGTAAACGGCAAACAAGTTTTTGTTACGAGCTATGATTTTCGCCGTTTTCAGAATTCGCTTAGCGCCTTCCCAATACTGATTATCGTCGATTGCCTCGCCGATATAGTCAAGCATATCAAAAGGCAAGGCATAATGACCGCGCGAAGCGATTTTCTGTGGAATGCTCTTGTTTGCAGATTCGGCAAAAGCATTGTAAGGACGTCCAACGATTACAATTGCATACTCGTCCTTGTTTTCTTCGATTCGCTTGAGCAGAGCTTCGCCTTCGGCAAGCAACGAGGCAGAATAAGCCTTAATCGCCGCTACCGCTTTATCGAAAGCAGTGTCAATATCACGTTGATTGCAGCCGAGAGCGGCTCCGACAGCAGAAAACTGCTCCTTTGCGCCTTTGAAACCGTTGGCAAAATTTAGAGTTGGCGAAATTATTCGCTCCTGTGGATAATCATGTTTGAAAGCTTGACGAATATAATACGGCTCGCCGCTGACAAATACGCATGTGCAATTGAAATCGAGCCGCTGACGCTCGTTTTCGGGTTCAGCTTGCATCTCGTGAATGTTTGGCAGGAAAATGAAATCTGGATGCTTTTTGATTAAATCCTCGAAAAAGCAAAGCGATAGCTCGCCCGGATAGCAAAACGAAGTATGGCTGCGCTCCAAACCGGCATCATCGGCTTGAGACGGCAAAACAACTCGGAAACCCAGTTCCGAAAAGAACTTTGTGTAAAACGGCAATAAAGTGTAAGTATGAAATGAAAGATTCAATCCAATTGTCCTAGCTGACGGATGAAGCGAATCGCCAATGCCGGCATAATCAAACAACATGTTTTGTCGCCGCTTTACGTAATCAAAACGCAAACTGTTGATGTCGCTTTTTGCATTGATGCTGTAATACTTGTCGCATGCGCCGCCGAAGGGATATTTCTTGCCTTCGATTTCAATAAGAGTGATATTACATTTCAAATCGCAATGTTCGCTTCCGCCGGCACAGGCAAAGCTTTTACCGTAAGTTACTTGGCGTTCGGCAAGCTCATTGAGCGAGAAAACTTTTTCGGGGAGAATGCCAAGTCGGATTTTCTCTTTGATAACAAGAGCGACACCATAGGCGCCCATCAGCTCGGGATGCGGCGGCACAATAATATTCGAGCCTGATAGAGCCGCCATTGCCACCGGCACAGCACGATTGCAGCAAACGCCGCCTTGCATAAATATTTTGCGTCCGCTCGAACGTGAGCCTTTGACGCGATTCAGATAGTTTTGACAAATAGAATAAACGAGACCTGCAAGTATGTTTTCGATTGAAATTGCCTCCTGCAGCGCAGTTTTAATATCTGAATTAATGAAAGCGGCGCATTGGTCGCTGAAATTTGGTGGTTCGGCGCCATTCATGGCGTATTTTTCTATATCATGCACATCGATTCCGAGGGATTCCAATGCCGTTTCCTCGATAAACGAGCCTGTTCCAGCAGAACAGGCTTCGTTCATGGCATAATCCGACGGAACGCGGTTGATGATGAAAGTATATTTTGCGTCCTGTCCGCCAATTTCGTATATCGTTTCGACTTCCGGATCGAAATGCACAGCGGCTGCCGCATGTGCGGTTATTTCGTTTACTACGCCTTCGCTAAGGGCATGAATCGCAGCAATGTGTCTGCCCGAACCGGTTGCGCCCAAGCCGACAATTCGAACTTTGCAATTAAGCTGCCGCAAAAGCGACTTGTAACACTTACGGGCTGCTTCTATCGGTTCGCCATGAGTATAAACATACTCAGAAGCAATAATATTGTCGGTCTCGAGGCTGATTAGCGCAGCTTTTGTAGTAGTCGAGCCGACGTCGATGCCGAGTATGCAGCGTTCGTCGGGTTTTGCAGCGGAGAACGGCATTTCTTTAAAATCCACATTGCCGACAAATTTCGAAAGCGGAGGATGGAATTCGAATGAGCTGTCGCGGCTTAAGAACAAGTTGTTGATTGTTTGCTGCAGCGTAATGTTTTTTTCGAAACCGTAAACAGCAGCTCCCAGTGCCTCGAAATAGCATGCTTCATCGGGAATAATCAACCGCGAACCATATATTTTGCGCAAAAAACCGATAACAAGCTCATTTTGCGTAACGCCGCCAATAAGCATTATTTTGCCGTCGCCGGTTTTCTTGAGGAGTTCATTGATTTTATCTGACATCATCGAAGCAAGACCCGCTACGACACTGCCTTTGGGAACACCTTTATTGAGCGCGTGAGTGCAATCGGACTTGCAAAAAACCGAGCAACGCCCCGATACCTTGTAGGGTTGTGCGTTTTTACCAATTTCTCCAGCATCTTTGGCATCGAGATTCATTCGTTGAAGCTGCTGGAAATAGAATTCGCCTGTACCCGAAGCGCATTGATTCTTGGAAAAGAGCGAAGAAATGTGTCCGCTATAGTCAAGCGAGTAAACGAGGAATGTCTCGCCGCCGAGACTGGCAATGGCAGAGCATTTGCCATATTTTTTCTTAAGAAATTGATAAGCCGATTCGATTGCCTCGGGTTCGGAAATGTTCGGAAGCAGCAGCAATGAACGGAATTTTCTTCCGGTGGCAACCACTGGTGAATTATGTTGATTAAACTTTGTGAGCTCGAGTTCGAATATTGAGCGAGGATTACCGTAATGAGGCAGACTGTAATTCTCTGAAATTACGGGTATGCCGTTGTCGATAACAAGCCTTACAAACGAAATAGTTGAACTGCCAAGCGATACGCCGATTATTTCAGGAGATGATGCCACGCGATATATAAGTTTTTAATGTTACTATCATTATGTGATTTAAAAAATACAACTTTAC
>CAYLSY010000149.1:0-6591 GCA_964386275.1 uncultured Hyphomicrobiales bacterium | reverse complement strand
AGATCTACTGTTTTTCATATAATCATTATGCCAATAAGGCATCAACAATAAGACAGGATGGGTGAATATGCTGCAAAAGCTTTTGTCTCGTATGAGAAAAGCCATAACGGATTATAACATGATTTCTGACGGCGATAAGATTGCCATTGGCGTATCCGGAGGCAAGGACAGCCTTGTGCTGCTTTATTGCATGAAGGAGCTTCAGCGGTTTTTAGCGCAGAAATTTGATCTTGTCGCAGAGACAATGTCTCTTGGAAATGAAGTTTTTGAATTTGTCATCAAATCTGTTGGTGAGCCTTATGATAAAAATAAAATCCAAGGAATTTAAGGAAATATGATTATTGCATTGAAAAAGAGATAAATACAAAATTAATTTTCAAAGATAAGAGAAAAATATCGAGGTCGTTATGCCTACGTTAAGCATTTTTTTCGGAATCATAATAAAAATGTACCGAGAAATCAATAGCAAACATAATATGCCGCATATTCATGCCGAATATCAAGATTATGAAGCTGTTATCTCATTAAACGGCGACTTGTTGAGTGGCGAAATACCTCAAAAAAAGATGAAATTAGTTCTTGCATGGATTGAAATTCATCAAGAAGATTTATTTGCTAACTGGAAATTGCTTTCCGAAGGTAAAGAGTATTTTAGAATTGACCCATTGAGGTAATTTACATGTTGAGAATCAAACCAATATCAGTAAAAGCAATCAATAATTATAAGTTAGAAATTGAGTTTTCTAACGGTGAAATAAGGATATTTGATTGCTATCCTTATTTAAACGGCGATTGGTTTTCCGAATTGCTCAACGAAAGAAAATTCCAATCTGTCAGAATATCCGGTAATACCGTCGAATGGGTGAGTGGTCAAGACCTTTGCCCCGACACACTGTATTTGAATAGTCATTTAATTACTCAATAAAACATAGCATAATTTCCATTTTTCAAACATCAAGCATGAAAAAAATAAAGTCGGCATAAGCCGGAGCGCCGCACTCACTATGGTATTTCAACAAAACGCCGAACCTTTTTAATTGTATCTTGATGACAACTTCGGCTATGCGCTGGGCATAGCAGTGGTTTGCGGTTTGCTGTTCTCGACTTTCTTGACGTTATACGTTATTCCGGCGCTTTATTCGTTTCTTTCGAAAGAAGGGAAAAACGAGGAGAATTAGTGCTTTACGTTACTTTTCAAGTATATACAATTCGTAATTAAGTAGCAATCAAGTTACATAATTAAAAATATTTCATTTTACTTAATTATGAAAATGAAATATAAATACAAATAGACTCCATTTTAAATATGGAGTCCATTTGTATTTTCATTGCTCACTCCAAATTCAAATTCTTGTCGAAACCAGCCACCATAAACACTTTTTTTACAACCGGAGAAGTATTGATTATGGAAAAACTGTCTGAACCGAGCTTGTTGTAAGACTTTAGGCATAACCTAAGAAATGCAGACGAGACGAACTCGACTTCCGAGAGGTCGAAAACCACCTGCTCATGTCCCTTCCCGATTTCTTCAAGGATATGAGGTTCGATTTCGTTGCAAACAGCTGTATTCAAGTGGCTTGCGAATTGGCAAACCAATGCATTTTCATTTTTTAAAAATTTCATTTCAATTACTCATAATTAACAATTTTTATAAAATTCAGATTCGATTGCGTCCAGACCCAAGTTTTCGTCGAAATACTTGTTCGTATCGAAGCGCATGAGCAGTTCGTTGCTGCGGCGGCGCGCAATGCGTTGAATGTTCAGCAAATGCTTTGCCGTAACGTTATCAGTGGTTATGTTTTTGCCACCGGTGCCGCAACCGAGCGTAAGCGATGCGCTGAGCTTGTTGTAGAGCGCACCGACAGCGCCTTGCGACGAAGGGGTATTGACGACGATGCGACCAGCATTCATGTGACTTGAAAACTCGTAAATTTTTTCTTCGTCATTCGAAAAAATACTCGCAGTGTGGCCGATTCCGCCGTGGAAATTCAGGTCAATACAAATCTTCAGCGCTGAATCGAAATCGTCGGCTTCGTAAAAAGCGATTACCGGAGCAAGTATTTCGTGCGAAATCGGGTAATCTGCGCCGACCCCGTTCAAAGGAGCGACAAGCAATTTTGTTTCTTCGGGAACATTGAGACCGGCGAGTTCCGCAATATACTTAGCAGTTTTACCGACTATTGCGCCGTTCATCGATGATTTGGCAGAATCGAAAACCACCGGTTCGAGCCGCTTTGTTTCCTCGGCAGAAAGGAAATAAGCGCCAAGCTTCTTGAACTCGTTGATTACTGAGCCGGAGACAGGTTTTTCGACGACAATTGCCTGTTCGCTTGCGCAAATCGTGCCGTTGTCGAAAGTTTTCGACATAAACACTTGCTCTGCGGCAAAGGTAATATCAGCGCTTTTTTCTATGAACACCGGAACATTGCCTGCGCCGACTCCCAAAGCGGGATTGCCTGAACTGTATGCAGCCGAGACAAGGCTTTCGCCGCCTGTCGCTAGTATCAAGGCAAGTTTTTTATGGCTCATCAGAGCGTGTGTCAGTTCGCGGGAAACATCGGTTACGCATTGAATGGAATCTTCAGGCGCGCCTGCTTCCAATGCGGCTTCATAGCATATACGGGTAGTTTCGGCGCAGCAATTCGTCGCTTTTTTCGAAGGACAAATGATAATTGGGTTTCGCGATTTCAAGGCAATTAAAATCTTGAAAATTGTCGTCGATGTCGGATTAGTTACCGGGATAATCGCAAGAATCGGTCCCATCGGCTGGGCGATTTCAACAATACCGGTTTCTTTGTTATCAGATATTATGCCGACTGTTTTCAAACCCTTTATATCGTTATAAACAAATTGCGTGGCGACAACATTTTTAATTACTTTGTCTTCCCAGCGCCCAATATTAGTTTCTTCGTAAGCCATTTTGGCAAGCTTCACTCTTGCGGCAAATGCCGCTTCGGCAGTCTTGCGCACAATATGGTCAATTTGCTTCTGAGATAATTGGTAATATTCAGCGCCGGCAAGCGCTGCCCTTTGAAGTAAGTCGTCTGCGGTTGGAATGCTCAAATTGCTCTCCTTAAGTGTTAAAATAAAAAAATTAAAGAAATTCGATAAGTGTTAACGATAAACTAAAAATTTAAAAAAATTATTACTTATCTTCAAATACCATACACCTGAAATTAAGGAACTAATATCCAAATTCAGTTCACCGTTGCTATTAAAAGGAACATGCTGCAGGATAACGCATTCTCCTAATGCATTGTATATTTCAATATTCTCAAAATATTTTGTGTCGCCGCACTTGGAGCGAATCATGACCTTATCCGTTGCAGGATTTGGATAAATAGTAATAACAATGTCTTCCGGCTCATAAATTGAATATGTCGAATGATACTCTTTTGAGCCAATATCAATTTTACCTTGGTTTATTCGCTCGTGAAAATCATAATAACCAAGCGGTTCGAATGCTGGGTTGAGCGAATGTCCCTTAATCGACTTATAGACTATCTCGCCGGAATCAACGGCAGGACTATACTCTTCCAAATCGTAATCATATGTCGCTTTCTTGACGAAGCAGGCATTTTCAACATAGGGGCTGACAATATTGTTCGCCGAATCAAGTGTCGCATAAATCCCTAGTATTATACTATCGGACTTTGAACCGACCATGATATTGTTTTTCAGAAAAAGTGTATCGATTCCGGCAACATCTAACATATTGCCTTTATTTTTATAATTTACTATTGTATTGCTTGCAAGCCAAATATTGTGTGGACCGGGGTTGGTCAAACCTTCCGAGCCGAACGCTATTATGTTGTTATTAACGGAATAGTTACTTTGAACGATAATATTGCCGACAATTACCGCAGTGCCGCCGTTAGGCAAATCGATATTCCGGCTGTCCTGAGACGTTAAATTCATAATTCTGTTGAATTCGATGAAATTGTTGCTGGCGCGGCTTTTTAGCTCGTGTCCTTCGGCGATGGCATTGGCTGTGTAATTATACCTGAAAATCAAAGTATCCACATGGTTAATGTAAACATTGTGCTGATATCCCGGATTGCTCGAACTACCGCTGTTGCGGAAATCGCAATATTCGATTAAAATTGTGCAATTCGGTATGCTGCCACAGAGAATCCCCATTTCATTATCATAGAACAAGCAGTGACGCAGCGTCAATCCTGCGCCTTCCTGACGAATGCCTGCGCCGTTGTGGTCAGGCACTCTTGAGTTGTAAAAATCAATGTTTTCGACCGTCGTATTTTGTCCTTGGATTACGAAAATACCTTTGCCGTTGGAGCTGTCCGTTGCGATTTTTTCGCCGGCGACAAGGCTCGGATGCCCGTTGATGCCCGATATATACAGATTATTTTTTCGCCATGTTACTTGCTCGTCATTTTCGTAAACACCTAACTCGATAAATACCGTGTCGTTGTCCTCGACAAACGGCGCAACCTCGCTGCAAAACTTGTATTCACATTCGGGACCTACGACCCAAACTCTTGATTTAACACTTGAAACAGCAATCAACAACAATAGGAATGGAAGTATTGCTTTCATTTCAGGTCCTTTCGATTTGGGTGGCTGTTATTATTCTATGTTTTTAGGCAAATATTTGCAGCATATTGGGCCTTTTTTGAACTCACGGCATTAATCGCTTTTTCGGTTTAATTCTTCGTTAACCGGTTTGGAGTATTAGGTGGAAACCGCAAGCTATTTCACAGAATATTTTGAATTTTACATATTATCAGGAAAAACGATTTTACATAGCTAAAATATGGAACTCCGTTCTCCGGTTCCTGGCTCGTCCTTCGTCAGTATCGTTCGTAGTAACGGGCATCGATAGTCCGAAACCACGAGAACGAAGACGGCGCTGCTCGATACCTTTAGCGATTATTGCATCCATTACAGCCTTGGCGCGGTTTTCCGATAATGTTTGATTGAATTCGACCGAGCCGACATTATCTGTATGACCTTGAATTTCGAGTTTCATTTTTGGGTGGCTCATCATCATATCAACTATTTCATCGATAATTACGTAGCTTTCCGGCTTGATTTCATACTTGCCGAAGTCGAAATGGATAGGACGAATAATGGTATCGGTCGGCTTCAGCCATGAATTTGTCATATACTCGCCATATGCGACAATGGTATCGCTGCGTTGTGGATGATTAATTGACGCCTTTACCTGATGATAACCCCAAAACTTAGGCGGAACATAAGTAATATAATAGTAATACCGCAAACTCATATAAATATCACGGAAAACGGCTATCAATTCTTCCTTTGAATAAGCCTTGTAGAATTTGCCGCCGGTATAGCGCGCCAGTTCCCGCAAATTATCGTCCTTCGAGTATCCGAAAGCCACAGCAAAGATGTGAATTCGCTTATCGCGAGCAAAATCAATCAATTCTCCGAGCGCTTTTTTCGAATAATTGTCGTCTCCGTCAGTAAAAACGACTAATACCCGCGGAACGCTGTCGTCTGTTCCCTCGAATGCCTGCATGGAATTCCATAACGCATCGTTAACTGCTGAAAATACAGAGCCGCCCTGGTTCAACTGCTCGGCACGCTTTACGCGGAACAAGCTGATTATCCGGTCCTTGTCGCTCGAAAAAGGTGTCTGTAGCTTGTATTCTTGAGTAAACGACGATAGCAGTATTTTGTCGTAAGATTGCTTCATCGATACGAATAATTCCGTTCCTTCGGAAATAACGCTCAAAACGCCGGTCATCGAACCGCTGTAATCCACCGTAAGCGCAATGTTGTAAGGGATTGAATCGCCGGCGCCGTACTCCCTAACATTGAATTTGTCAATTTCAGCATGGCGCGAATAAACTTTGCCAAGTTTCTCGTCAAAACGTGTCCAGTACTTGTTACGTTTATCGATAATGTAAGGTTCAGCCATGTTGGTTGCAAAAAAACCGGACGAATCATATACTCGGGCGTAAACTTTAAGCAATTCAGGGTATTTGTCGATTTCAATACGGTAAATGTCTACTATCAGCCGGTTTGGGTCAATAGAATCGATTGGTTTGGTGCCGCATAAAAATATCTGCCGTTTTGTCGAATCGTAATCCTCGCGAACCTGCTGCTGCAGCGCAAAATCTTTGTAGTGAATTTCCGGCGATTTGCAGGAATTAGCCAGCGTTACGATTAAAACCACTACAATAATAAAGTATATATTGCGATGATTCCTTGCATTCGGCAAAGAAACAAACAAATTGAAATATGGCTTTTCTAACATTGATACCTTTGATTCAATAAATCGCTTTTTATTAAGAATATTTTATGCTTTCTTAGCGCAAGTTAATTTAAAATGACAGATATTATTAATTTTTATTGCATTTTAGCGCTTTACATTATTAAATATTTTTTTCCCGTAACATTCTTTGCATAACTGAGAACAAAGAAAGAGACATCGAAAAAAAAACATAATTAATAATTTATAATTATCTCAAAATTGCTTATATTAGTTAGATTTAATATGCAGCAAATTATAATAATTATTATAAATCATTTTTAATTGGAGAATTGCTATGAGAAATGCAATCGTTTTATTCATACTTTTGTTAATTACGATATTTAGCAGGG
>CAYLSY010000148.1:0-6618 GCA_964386275.1 uncultured Hyphomicrobiales bacterium | reverse complement strand
CTTATGCTTTGAGCAATGACATTGAAAATGCTTTTGCCGCCGGATGTGATGACTATATATCGAAACCTTTTGCAGCTGCGGATATTATGAAAGTCATTGGCAATTATACAGTGCAAGCCAAGCCATATAGAGATTTTTAATTATCTGCAAAAAAGAAAAATTATACTAATTTAAATTTAGCGCAAGTATCCTAAAAAAACACATTGTTTACTAAAGAAAAGTGGCAAGCGCCAGCTTAAGCTACTGGTTTTTCGATAATTGATAAAGTCTTGCTGCTTGTGTCCAATACTGCGCGAATACCCAGCGGCAGCGTAATGTTTTCATCATGATGGCCTATCGGCATCCCGAGAACAACAGGTATCGGCAGTTTTTCTGCGATTTGTTCAATTATTTGCTTGACGGTGAATGATATTCCGGGATAGAAGTTACGCCTTGTATTCAGATTTTTGAAATATCCGAATACCAAGGCGTTGGCTTTTTGTAACTTTCCGGCAAGCATAAGCTGATTTAGCATACGGTCTATTTTATATGGTTCTTCACGTGTTTCTTCCAGAAAAAGTATTGAGCCTTCGGTATCTGGTTCGTAAGGAGTTCCAAGTAATGAAACAAACATCGAAAGATTGCCTCCGACTAATATACCTTCTGCCTTTCCCGTATTGATTACTATTGCGCTTTTGGCTTTGTATTCAATTGGTATTTTACAGTCATCAAACAATGTATCCGACAATGATTTCTTTTGTTCGGTCGAAAATTCGGACGATGCAACCGGCCCATGATAAGTAACAATTCCTGTTTTGCGAGTAATCGCTGTTAGAAGTGCTGTAATATCACTAAATCCGAGAACGATTTTTGGATGCTTGCGAATCGAGTCGTAGTCGAGCAAGTCAAGAATTCTGAGCGTGCCGGTTCCGCCGCGAGCGGTAAAAATGCAATTGACATCATCATTCTGGATGAAATTCATAAACTCCTCTTTCCGATACTCATCCGACGCCGAAAGATAACGTTCATTTAGTTTGCGATTCTTAATTGTTTCGCCGAATATTATTTTGCATCCTTTGTTTTTAAAGAACTTAACGCCTTTTTGAACAGCGGCAAGCGAAGTATGGCTTGCAGGCGCAGCTATTGCAACGGTCGAACCTTCGCTAAGCGCTGCTGGCTTTATTATATTATTTGTTTGGGATAGCTGGGTATTTTTTTCATTATCCGGCTTGTTGGGCGTATTTTCGCCATTAAGCATATTTTGCGAAAGGATAATTCCAGTTGCTGCCACAGATGAAATAACAAATTTTCTTCGTGATATTATCATTTTTTTTTCGTAAATTTGTATTCTTGATTCAATCAGTTCCAAAATTGAACTTTTGTATAATACAAAGATAATACCAAGTATTATATTATAGAAAAAATAATAGAAAAAAACGCAACATAGCCAAGGAAAGGTGCAGGAGTGGTTGAACTGGCACGCCTGGAAAGCGTGTGAACTCGAAAGGGTTCCGTGGGTTCGAATCCCACCCTTTCCGCTCGTTTTTTTACATTTCTTTCAAGCTGTTTCCATCAGAAAACGCATTTAGTTACGTATCCCTTTTGAACTCATCCAAAAACTTAAAGTTACGGAAGAATAAGGATTAAAAGCATGGATTTGGATGCCTTCTGACTTTAAAAAGAACTTATTTATAACACAAAAGATTAACGCTAGTCAAATCTTTTTTTAAAAATTAAATTTTCTATTAGATTAATAAGTATTTATTTTTTATATTTATTAAATAATCGGTTTCATGTAAGCCTTAGTCAAAGCTTAATACTTTAAAATGTTTAAAAAGAGCAAATTCCGAAAATGATAAACAAAAGTAGTAATAAATATTAGCTAAATACTGGTAATTATTTTACAATTTCTGAAAAGTGGCTATACCGCTTCAAGACGAAGGAGTGAGCTATGAATTCAAATACGGTTATAATAGAGAAAATGAGCTATGAAGCCATTATTAACGCAATTCCGGATTTGATTTTTATAATCACTTCCAAGGGATTCATAACAGACTTTCGCCAAACTCAATCATCGCTGCCACTGCTAATCCCCAAAGAAAACATAATCGGTTCGCATATCAATGAATTGCCTTTAAATCCTATGCATATAGAAAACATAATGGATTCTATTCAACGAGTTATAAAAGAAGGCTCAGTTCGCTCAGTTGAATATGCCGTCGACTTGAAGGATTCAGTTCGATATTTCGAAGCTCGACTTGCTAAGGCTGGCGAAGATGAAGCGCTTGCATTGGTTAGGGATTATACAGATGTTATCAATGCGCAAATGAGCTTGCGCGAGAGCGAGGAAAAGTTCCGACTTTTGACGGCAAAGGCTTCTGACGGCATTTTTCTTGTCGATGAGCATGGCAGAATAACGCTTTGGAACGAAAGCTGCGCAAAAATATTTGGTTACTCCCAAAACGAAGCAATCGGCAAAGATTTCCATAAAATTCTCTTTCCAGCGATTAAATCCGAGGAAAGCACGGTATATGATAAAAAACATAATTCGACTTGGAAGTTCGAGCAATTAATAGAAACAATAGCAGTTAACAAGAAAGGCGAATTGTTTCCGATTGAAATATCTACTTCAAAAGTCGTAATCAGCGGCAGGGCTCACTACTTGAAAATTGTAAGAGATATATCAACACGGAAGGAAAAAGAAGAGTATTTGAAACAAACCATAAAAAAATCAACCAAGTTCAATGAAGCTCTTTCAAATTTATTTTTCTTCCGTAATGATGATTTCGAAAAATTGTTCAAACATATATTAAAGGTTGATGCTGAAGTCCTTAATATTAACCGTGTAAGCATTTGGTTTTTAAACAGTGATTGTTCAAAGCTCGAATGTAATCTTCTTTATATAAAAAACGGGAAGAATTACTTCAAAGGCGGTGAATTAATACTTAAAGAACTTCCCGAATATTATGAGCGTATTAAACGTGAGAGAACTATCCCATTGGTAGATGCCAGAAATTCTTATATGTTCAGGAATATTCTCAATTATTTTGAAGACAATAACATATTCTCGACTCTTGACGCTCCCATCAGGGTTTCAGATAAAGTCATAGGTGTAATTTGCCATGAATCGACCGGTGAGTCGCGCGAGTGGGATTCCCTTGAGATTAACTTTGCAGCTTCGATTGCCGACAGAATAGCCATTGAAATTGAAGCAAAGCAAAGGAGCGTTGTTCGTTATCCTGTCGTCGAAAATTCCTCAATCTCTGTTAAACAAGGTTTGGAAGATGGCAATATAGCAGAATTGTTGAACAATTTATTAGAATACTATACGCATTCGCATGAATTGTTTTTTACTATTGGCAATACCGGAATAATTGATTATACTTCGCCGAATGTTGATAAAGCGCTTGGTTATACAGTAGATGAATTGAGAGGAGCGCTTTTTAATAGCCTTCTGACAGAAGAAAGCAATACAAAGTTCGGCAAATATTTAAAGTTAATGAATAATCCTTACGAAGCATGCCCAGAGGAATTGAAAATAATTCTTAAAACTAAAGATAGTATAGAGTTGCCATTTGCGGTCAATTGCGTTGCCATTCGTGATACAGAAGGTAAATTATTGAGAATTCACGCTAAGCTTGCTCTAATCGGCAATCATTGAGAATGCGTCAGCAAAATGTGTCGGTCGCCAATATTGAAGTAAATCCATTATATCCAATTAATCCTTCGAATTTAAATAGAAATAACTCGTAGTAATAAAAGAAGTAATTAAAAAAATGTTATGGCAGTTATAAATAATAAACAAAGAATAGTATTGTTTGGTTTGCTGATTATTGCAGTGTGCTTGGTCATAATTGCAACGGTTTTTATATACCGGAATGAAACTAACTCGGTCCGACTGTATAAGGAAAATGGATTAAAATCTATAGCTGAATTCAAAGTTAAACAAATATGCGACTGGTATAAAGAAAGAAAAGGAGATGCAGAAGTTCAAGCCGGAAATCCTCTGTTTTATGAACCATTAACTTATTATCTAAAGGATACTGGTAATGTTGAATTAAGAAAAAGAATCATACAATATTTTAAAAAAGTAATTAAGCATTATGATTATAAAGATATTGTCCTTTATGATACAAGCGGGAATTTGTTATTACATTGCGACACAACGATAAGAGAAGTGGACGATGAATTACAGGAATTAATAAGGCAGGCATGCAAAGCCGACTCAATGATAATTAGCGATTTCTATATATGCCAAAAACACGATAGAATTAATTTTGATTTAGTTATTCCGGTTCTTGGTCAAGACGACAAGCCAATAGCCGGTATAGCTCTGCGGGTCGACCCACGTAAGTATTTATTTAACCTATTTCTTGAGTGGCCCGATGGAAGCGAAAGCGCCGAAGTATTAATAGTCCGTTCCGAAGGCGACAGCGTATTGTTTTTAAACGAGCTAAGGCATTTAAAAAACACGTCGATGAAAAAAAGAATTTCGAAATCAGAAATTAATGTTCCGGCGGTTAAGGCAGTATCAGGTTTTGAAGGTGTTTTTGAGGGAGTAGATTACAGGGGAGTGCATGTCCTATCTTATATTAAAAATGTGCCGGAGTTGCCTTGGAAATTAGTTGCCAAAGTCGATTATGACGAAATATTGTCTGATATGAGATATAGGGCTTTTTCGATTATTTTATTTTCCATCGTAGTTACTTTATTGCTGAGTGCGGCATTTGGAGCCGCTTACCAATCACTGCGGAAAAAAAGTATCCACGAGCAATTATTATCTGCAGAAACGCTGGCTAAAGCGCATGAAGAGTATAAAACAACTCTTTATAGCATTGGCGATGCTGTAATAACTACCGATAACAGAGGAATAATTACTCATCTGAACCCGGTAGCCCAGAAGCTGACCGGTTGGAGCGAGCCAGAAGCAATCAGGAAAAAGGTGGAGACAGTATTTAATATTATCTGTGAAGAAACACTCGATATAGTTGAAAATCCTGTCGAAAAAGTGTTGCGCGAAGGCTTAATAATTGGTTTAGCTAATCATACATTGCTGATTGGCAAAGATGGCTCGAGAACTCCTATTGCCGATAGTGGCGCGCCGATTATAAGCGCCTCTGGCGAGACAATGGGCGTTGTGCTTGTTTTCCGCGACCAAACCGCTGAAAGAGAGGCTGAAAAAGCATTAAAGCAAAGTGAAGCGCGCTTTAGAACTATATTTGATTTACCTTTGGTTGGAGTGGCGCTATTTAATAAAGAACATTATTTTATTTCTGCAAATTCAAAGTTTTTACAAATTACAGGTTATTCATTAGATGAATTACTGCGTTTCCGTTGGCTGGACTTAACTCTCAAACAAGATTGTGATATTGAATTAGAAAAAATTGAACAAATTTTACGAGGCGAAATTCAATACTACGAGATAGACAAACATTACATCAGAAAAGATGGCGTTATCATTGACGCTCACATATCAAAAATACTGGTTCGCGATGAAAGCGGCGAACCTGATTTCTTTGTAGTATTTGTTGAAGATATTACGCAGAAAAAACAAGCTCAAATTGAGTTGAAAATTGCTCAAGACAGATTAGCTTTAGCATTGGAAGCAAGCGGCGACGGGTTGTGGGATTGGAATTACAACGACGGAAGCGTTTATCTAAGCGATAGAGCTTTGGAAATTATCGGACTTCCTATCGAAAAGCAAACTCTGCCATATCCCGATTTGATGGCTTTTACTTATAATGATGATAGAAAAATAGTAGATGAAGATATCAATTCACAAATAAGTAATGGCTCTTTGACGTTTAAAACCGAGTATAGGATCAGAAAGGTAGATGGTTCTATAATTTGGGTTATGATTAGAGGAAAAATTGTTGAGTTTGATGAAATTGGAGAAATACTTCGTGTCATTGGCACTGTATCGGATATTTCCGAAAGAAAGAAAAATGAAATAGACTTGAAAAATGCCAAAGAACAAGCCGAACAGATGAATAAACTAAAGTCAAGTTTCCTTGCTAATATGAGCCATGAACTGCGAACTCCTATGAATGGTATTATCGGGTTTTCCGATTCAATCTCCGACGCCGATTCGCTTGAAGAAGCCAAAGAAATGGCAAGGTATATATTATCGAGCGGAAAACGCCTGCTGAATACATTAAATCAAGTGTTAGACCTTTCAAGAATAGAAGCCGGAATGCTTCAGGTTAACTATAAAAGTATCGATTTAATTACTACTGCTAAAGAAATTATTAATCTTTTCAGACACTCGGCAGAGGAAAAGAATCTGAAAATATACTTGAAAACTTCGTTTAACGAACTATATGTTTTTACTGACCAAGCTATGCTCGAAGGCATTATGAGCAATTTAATCAACAATGCCATTAAATACACATATATAGGTAAAATTGAAGTTTTTATTTCAAAACAAAAATATGAGAACCAACTATTTGCATTGTTCGAAGTAATTGATACAGGGATAGGTATTGAAGAAAAATACTTAGATACAATTTTCGAAGAATTCCGTCAAGTAAGCGAGGGCTTTTCGAGGGAATATCAAGGGAGCGGCTTGGGGCTTTCGATTTGCCGTAAGTATGCCGAAAAACTCGGAGGTCGCATTACAGTTCAAAGCAAGCCCGGCAA
>CAYLSY010000147.1:0-6652 GCA_964386275.1 uncultured Hyphomicrobiales bacterium | reverse complement strand
TATAATCGGTCCCTATTATCATGGATACTTTAAAAAAAATAATCGGAAACCCATTTGTAATACTTGTTTCAAGAATGCTCGTGGGTATTATATTCATCTTTTTTGCAATAGGAAAAATCGCCAACCCGGGCGAGTTTGCAGAAAGTATCCAGAATTACCAAATCATGCCAGAAGCTACTCTTAACATTTTTGCGTTATTCTTGCCGTGGGTCGAGCTTGTTTGCGGCTTTTTGCTGATATCTGGAATATGGCTGAGAGCAAGCTCACTGATAACTGCCGCTATGCTCGTGATGTTCATCGGCGCAGTTACGATTGCAATGCTCAAAGGACTCAGTATTGACTGCGGATGTTCAACTGAGGCGCCACAAAAGGCAGGCATTCCGAAAATTCTTGAAAACACTGGACTTACGCTGCTGTGCCTATTAATTTTCCTTTTCCCTCATAATAGATTTACTATCCATAGTTTATCACAAACAGCGAAGCAATAGTTTTTATGCCGCTGCAGAGCCTTATCCGTAATGCGCTTTCCGGTCTGGAGGCATTTTGCGCTCCACGCCATTGCGAAATATGCGGTAAATCACTTGAAGACGTTCAATCAAAATTCGATTTTATTTGTTACTCTTGCTGGGATGCCCTGCCTCCTGCGCCGCTCGGCGAAGTGTCTTTCAATTGGCTGCTCGAACACACACGATTGGAGGATATTGCAATATCCCGCATATACTCTCTGTTTTCGGCGAAAGAAGATTTTAAATACATGAAACTGGTTTATGCGCTAAAGTATTACGGATTTACACATATCGGCAGGCAGCTCGGAGAAGCGCTCGGCAGACAAGTCGTGTTGCAGTCCGATTGCAAGTATGAGTGCATAATTCCAGTTCCGATTCATCGAGCGCGGCAACGTGAGCGCGGTTTCAACCAATCGGAGAAGATTGCTGAAGGTATCTCGAATGTGTTGAATATTCCCGTAAATAACAAAACAGTCCGCAGGCTGCGTTATACTACCACTCAAACGATTCTGGCTAAGCATGAACGAAAAACCAATCTTATCGGGGCTTTTGCGCCTTATTCAAAATCAAGAGTCGATAATCAGTCATATGCCAGAAAAAACGTATTGCTTGTTGATGATGTCTTGACAACCGGCTCGACGCTGAATAATTGTGCAGCTGCGCTTGTCGAGATGGGGTTTGCCCGAGTTGATGTAGCGACATTGGCAAGAGCGTAATTTCAACTAAATAAAATTGAATGTAAAACAATAATCGCTCCCAAAGCGGATTTTGAGAGCGATTATATTGATAATTTTGAAATACTACTTTGCTACTCTTTCGAGCCATTTAAGCATTGTAAGCATTGTGAACATCGACAGCAAACATGCTATGACAAATACGCTCCAAGTCATCCAAATCGGAATTGAATCATATAGTAATGCGCCTATAAACAATAGTTGGTTGCCAAGCGCAGTCGCGCCAAGCCAGCCGCCTTGCATTATGCCCTGATACTGAGGCGGCGCAACTTTCGAGACGAAGGATATGCCCAACGGACTTATAAACAATTCGGCAACTGTTAGGATAAAATAAGTGCCAATTAAAAGGAAAGGCGTTACCCTTTGAGCATCCGATAGTCCGCCCATTGCGGTTACATCCGATTTGAGAGGCACACCCAGCGAGCCAATTGTCATCACCAAATAAGCCATTGCAGCAATAAACATGCCGATTGCGATTTTCTTGGGGGTCGATGGCTCCAAGCCTTTAGCCCGCAGCCAGCCGAATAGAGCCATAATTATCGGAGTCAATATCACGATAAACAGCGGATTGATTGATTGAAATATTTCCGCGCCTTGAATAGTTACAATGCCTAAATCAATTTTAATGCCGCTTAAATCGGTATAATCTTTAGCAAAATAAGTCAACGTCAGCCCATTTTGATGGAACGAGAACCAAAAGAATATAACAATACCGAATACTGCAAACAATGCATACATACGTTGGCGTATTTCGCTAGCTTCCATTTGAACGGCTGAGGGGTCGATTGATTTAGCAGCTTTAGGCGCAGGATTCGGAAAGAATTTCTTGTTCAATAAATAAATTATAAGCGATACAAGCATGGCGCCGACTGCTATGGCAAAAGCGTAATGGAAGCCTTGAGTGAAAACATTCAGATAATTATTCACAAAGGCGTTCATATCGGCAACAGCTCCGCCTGTAACTTGCGTTGATAGCTCATTCAAACGCTGGGCTGCATCCGGAGTGATTGTGCCGCCGATGTATTGGTGGCATAGTTCCGGCAAACTGGAATTATACTTGTAACCAAAGCTGCCGAGCCACCAATTGCGCATGGCTACTGCCATAATCGGCGAAAACAGCGCTCCGACATTGATAAACATATAGAATAATGAAAAGCCGGAATCCCTCATTTTACCATACTTTTCATTGTCATACATTTGACCGACCAGCGCTTGCAAGTTCCCTTTGAACAAGCCGTTGCCGAAAGCGATTGTGAAAAGTCCAAAGCAAGAAATAATGAGAAATAGCGTTTTATCGGGAACGGGTGTCGGAGTTGGTATGGCAATAAGGACATAACCAATTGCCATGACGATAAGACCAAGCATAATAGTGCGTTTGTAATTACGGGTTTTATCGGCAATCAAACCTCCGACGAATGCTAGAATGTAGATTGAGAAATAGAAAATGGAGTAGATAATACCGGCATCTGTTCCGCTCAATCCGAATTTAGCCTGCAAAAACAGCGCAAGTATTGCCATCATAGTGTAAAAGCCGAATCGCTCGCCCATGTTTGCCAACGCTGCGGCGAGCAATCCTTTAGGATGTTGTTTGAACATAGGTTATACCTTGAATTATATTAATACTATAAATTGAATTGAATATCTCATTAAAACAAATATACTACAAACAGCCTGATTTACCAATGATTTTAGTGTTCAGGCTATCCGAAAAAAAACACATTTGGAAAATTCGCAAACTTGTAATAACTTAAAAAAATAATTATTCCTTAGGTTCGATATGAAAATAGTTTACGCTTTGACTGCCATTTTACTGTCTGGGTTTGGTTGTTTGGCTCTGATGAGCTTGACCGACGAGCGTGTTGGCAGATATACTTATTCAGACTTCAAAACGCCTGAATATTGCGGTGCTGCCTGTCATAACGATTTTTATCAACAATGGCGGCAATCTATGATGTCCCAAGCCTTTACTCACCATTGGGACGAAATCGAATACTTCTCTCTTGCCGTGCCTCATGCCGATATTGACCCCAAAGTCGCCGAAGTAAAAGCCGGATGCAACGGCTGCCATGCACCTATGGCATATCTATGCGGTAACACTCCGCCGCCGCGTCCCGAAAAGAAAGACCGCGCAAACGAATCTGTTTCATGCGATATCTGCCACAGTATAATCGGCTTTCTGGGCGATACGCCTTATAATTTCAATTACATCATCAAACCCGGCTTCGATAAATTCAGCTCCCGTGCAGGTAATGTCAAATCGCCAAACCATAATATTGTGCTTTCAGAATTGCATAATACCGGCGATTTTTGCGGAATTTGCCATAACGAGATGAGTCCTTTCGGTATTTGGGTGAAATCCACTCATTTGGAATGGAAGGATGGGCCTTATGCCAAAGAAAATGTCAAATGCCAAGACTGCCATATGCCCAAAGCGCCAGGGAAACATGCCGCCATGGGCGTTTTCTACGAGGATTCTCGCCAGCACCTGTTTCATGGCGCCCATGACCCGGGCAAAATCAGTGGAACAGTTGAGCTTAGAATTCATCCGGATATCAAGGAAGCAGCCCCGGGCGAACCTGTGAAATTCACGATTGCTCTGTTTAATCAAAAGACGGGACATAAGTTTCCAACAGGCTCGGTCGAAGACAGAATCGTTTGGATGCACGTCGAAGCAGTCGATTCGAAAGGCAACAAATATCATTTGCCTGTCGATAAAAAAGGTTTTGCTGGCGAAGAATATACTATTGCCTCGGATGTTTTAGCTTATCAGGACATGGGAATACCGTTGAATTTGCCGGATTTCAAGGGCGTGGCGCGTGATGCGGTTCCGATTGGAGACAGGATATTCCGAATGCCGTATTTCGATGCTCAGGGCAGAATGACAATCCAGCAGTGGAATACCGTTAAACTCGGCGTTGATTATCGCCTCGGTCCACGCGAAACCAAGCTCGAAACTTGCACATTCACTATTCCTAATAATGCCGCTCCGGGCAAAATGCGTATTACTGCAGTATTAAATTATCAGAAACTAGTAAAATCGGTTGCTGATTTTTTGAAAGTACCCGAAGACGAAGCTGAAATAATAAAAGTAAATGAGCATTCGACAGAAATAGTTGTGTTGAAATAATCATTTTCCGATTACAATTAGTATTTTTTCTGAAATAGAGCCGTTTCCTGCAGCATCGTTAGCCTCGAAAACAATGATATATGCCCCAAGAGGCAGCGTCCAACCATCGCGGTTGCGTCCGTCCCATTGGAAAGAGCCATCGGATGAAATTTCCTCGGAATTGAGCAGGGTGATTACTTCGGCGCCGTCTGTTCGAAAAACCTTTGCAGTGGCTACTGCTTTGCCAAAAGGCAATTTGTAGCTGATTGAGCATATGGGTTTTCTGCTGCCTTCGAATGGCGAAAACGGGTTTGGCTCAGCCGATAGCATCGATTCGGATTTATTATCAAGTGAAACACTGTTTCTCGCTGCTGGAGTGGCTCCTGCAGAAGCGCCGCAGGATGTCCAACTCGATTTTGCATTTGAATTGTAGGATATATCTATTTTCTCAAGGCTAATGCCTTTTGTTTTAGTTAATAATTTCAAATGCCAGTTTGGCAAGTATGACAGAGTATCTTGAGGTATTCCGTTAGCGTCGACAAATGCAATGTCGTCGCCGTCGTTATTCAAATTCATTGTAGCTTTTTTGAAAAACACAACCGGTGAATCCAAAAGGTAAGGATACTTTTCGAAGAAATAGCTGCTCCATGCAATCACGGCATAAGCATGAGGTTCGATTATAAATGCCTTATCGATTAAAACCGAGTCGTAGCCATTTTTTCCAGCACGGTCATGCAAGTAGTATCCTGCAAGGTTAACTGGAAAATCATTATCATTGTATAGCTCAATGAATTCGGCTCCGTTGGAATCGGGGTCATACATAAATTCGTTTATTTGGATTGTGGCATAGTCAGGCGAAAACGAAATTGCGCCTTGCAGTGTATCGTTCGATGCTCGTTGATTGGAAGCCGAAGCAGCCACCAGACAATAATAGAAGTTGTTTCCGCCGCCAATGAAGCTTGTTATCTCCTGTTTAGAAATAGTCTTAATAAATGTTTCACTGCTTTGAAGCGTTATTCCGTTTTCCGAAATAAAAACATTGTCTTGAGCAGTAATTGTTTCAGCTGTAGAAGCCCAAAAAAGCGTAAAACCGGCATCAATTAACGGTTTCAAGCCAACATTACCAATAATAAATTCGAAATTATTGCCCGGATGCAAAGCTGCGGCGATGGCTGCAACATCAAATTCGACTGCTGTAACTGAGTTGATTTCGCAAGGCGTGGCGCCAGCAATTGAAGAAGAGCAAGACCAGTTATCGGCTTCAAAAGCATTCTTATTGCAATCAATGCGTTCAAGTGATTTGCCGGTTTTGCCCCAAGAACTGTTGTAATACACTGAATCAATGGTAATCTGCTCGGAATTTCTAATTACAATGCTTTCGGTAGTATTGTTGAAAGTGGGCAAAGGTGTTTGGCAAAGCGCTGCTCCCCTTGGCAATATCCGAGTTGATTTAAGGGCGTTCGTATCTTTGCAAATAACCAAGTAAGAGTTTGGCTGGATGGTTATTTCCGGCAAATTCTTGGTTGTAACGGCATCGCTTATTGTCCACGAAATTAATATCTCGGCCACTTCCGAGCCGTTATATAGCTCCAGCCATTCTGGTTCATCGCCGTCGGGCGCAAACATTACTTCGTTGATAAACACTTGCGAAAATAATCTGCCCCCAAGCGTTAACAATAGAAATAATGCCGCAATTGCTTTCACTGCGAAAACCTGTAATATTTGTTTAAAGCGTCAATATCGGATGAGTTCAGCAATATATTCGCCACTTCTTCGATTTGCTTTAAGTCGCGTTCGTTAAAGCGGTTTTTGCTGTTGCTATCGATATCAAGCACCCCTAACAAATTATCTTCGAAAACAAGCGGCACAACCATTTCCGACCGAGATTCAGGGTCACAGACAATGTGTCCCGGAAAAGTGTCGACATTATGAACAATAATCGGCTGCTTGTTTTTAGCTGCAGTGCCGCATACGCCTTTCCCTATTGGAATACGTATGCACGCCGGCTTGCCTTGAAACGGTCCCAAAACAAGCTCTTCACCAGAAAGCAAATAGAATCCGACCCAATTTATATCCTTCAGGCATCTAATTATTAGTGATGACAAACTTGAAGCATTGGCAATGAAATTTTTTTCGTTCAAACAAATTTCTTCTGCCCGGTCTTTTAAGTTATCATATTCCATTTAAGCTACAATCATTAGTTCTACTCTATATAATATAAAAATAAAATTATAAATTTCAAAGAAAATTTTATTATGATTGAATATATGTTACCGTATTAACATATTGTTTTATAGGTATGTTTT
>CAYLSY010000146.1:0-6663 GCA_964386275.1 uncultured Hyphomicrobiales bacterium | reverse complement strand
TTAATAATTAATTTTGTAGATTGTTTGTGGAAAAAAAAGTGAATAACTTTTGGCACTGTCATTAAGTTAATTAATACAAAAGAATAAGCAAATAGAGATAAAGATGAAAATAGCCTTTGCTTCCGACCATGCAGGCTTCGAATATAAAAAAGAGCTAATGGAATGGCTGAAACGAGAAGATTATCAAGTACTTGATTTCGGCGCTTTTTCCGAAGAGAGCGTGGATTATCCTGATTACGCTTTTCCGGCAGCCGAAGCCGTTGCAGCAAATATTGCCGATTACGGTATTCTAATATGCGGTTCTGGCATCGGCATGGCTATTACCGCAAACAAAGTAACAAGCATCCGTGCAGCTAATTGCTACACTCCTGAAATGGCAGAACTGGCGCGCCGCCACAACAATGCAAATGTACTATGCTTAGGCTCCCGTCTTATATCGCTCGAATTGGCAAAGAAAATTGTAAAAGCATTTATCGAAGGCGAATTCGAAGGCGGACGCCATATGATTCGCGTCGAAAAAATTCATTTCTTGACGGGATGGTAAAGATTCGTTAAATAAATCAAATTCCGCTGCGTACAATATCGTGAACCCTGATAACCCCAATGCACTTATTATCGGCTGCAACCACCGGCAGCACACCGATTTGGCTTTCGCGATTGGTCATCAGCGACAACGCTTCGCCTAAAAACAAATTCGGTTGTATTTTAATCGGGTTCTTAGTCATAACATCGTCAACGTTTAATCCACGGAAATCCTCGAATTTTTGCAACGTACGTCGAACGTCGCCATCGGTAATGATTCCGAGCAGCTTTCCGTCGGAATCGACAACACAAACACAGCCCAAACGTTTATTTGTAATTTCGATAACTGCTTCCTTGAACGACGAACCGGTTGGAATTAGTGGCAATGAATCGTTTTTGTGCATGACATCGGCGACGGTCAACGTGATATTGCGTCCGATTTGTCCCAAAGGATGCTGCCGCGAAAAATCTTCCACTGTAATATTTCGCGCCTTCATCAAACATGCCGCCAATGCGTCGCCGATTGCCAAAGATACCAACGCACTTGCCATAGGAGCGATATTGAGCGGGCAGCCTTCGCTTTCGACATAGACATCGAGCATGACGTCCGCCATATTAGCTAAATACGAATCCGGATTGCCGACAATTACGATGATTTTTGCGCCTCGGCTGCGCAGAAACGGCGCCAAACGCGTAATTTCTTCCGTGCTGCCGCTTTTCGAGAGCAATACGGCGCAATCACCTCGTTCGACAATTCCAATGTCGCCGTGAAGAGCATCCACCGGATGCATGAACAAGGCAGGAAAGCCTGTACTCGATATCGTAGCGGCAATTTTTTGAGCGATTATGCCGGATTTGCCGACGCCGGAAACGACGATTTTTCTTGCCTCGAGCAGCAATTCAACAGCTTGAGCAAAATTCGGTCCGATACGCTCGATGACAGATTGTAATTCATTGCGCTCTATTTCAAGGGTTCTCAAGCCCTCGCGGATTATTTCCTGTTCTGAAAATTTCATAAAATATAAACCTAAATTTACTTCCCGACACAAAACCTTGAAAATATATTATTCAGTATGTCTTCGCTGCTTACTTCGCCGGTGATTTCGCCGAAATGGCGGATTGCCGAGCGTATGTCGATAGCTATAATTTCGTTATCCATACCGCTTTCGATTGCGTTCAAAGCAGATTGCAAATCGTCAGAGGCTTGCCGGAGCAATTGTGCATGTCGTTGGTTAATCAACACATCGTTGATTCGCTCAATGTTTGGCGAAACGATTTCGCTGATTTTAGCTTTTAGTTTATCGATTCCAAGCTTTTTTTTTGCGGATATACAACTTGCGTTTTGCTCGAAGTTTTCTAAAGAATTTTGGTCGATTAAATCAATTTTATTGTGTACGAGCAGCATTTCGGTATCGGGATACTGCTCTGCAAGCATGCGATACAAATTATCCGAATGGTTGAGCGAAACCGAAGCATCGTTCAGTACAATAATCAAATTCGATTGACGAAGAGCAGAATCCGCCAGCCGAATTCCTTCGATTTCGATTTCGTCTTGCGTCGAGCGGATTCCTGCGGTATCGATGATATGGATTTTCGTGCCGTCGAGTATAATGCGTTCTTCGAGGTAATCGCGTGTGGTGCCGGGTTTTTCGCTGACGATTGCGCGTTCCCGCTGCAACAACGCATTAAAAAGCGTGGATTTGCCCGAATTCGGAAAACCGGCGATTCCCACGAAAAAGCCCGAGCGCAATATTTCCGAGCGCTTGAAAGCAGCAGCCAATTCATCGCACCGGCTCTTGGTTTGGAGAATTTTTTCCTTAAGCGCGTCTTTGTTGATAAAATCTATGTCTTCGTCGGCAAAGTCCAACTCAAGTTCAAGCAATGAAGCCGAATCGAGCAGGTTTTGCCTTAGCCGGCTCAGCATTTCGGTGAAGCCGCCGAGCAATTGCCGCGCAGAAGTATGCGAACCAACTAAAGAAGTAGCCGAAATCAGGTCCGCGACTGCTTCCACTTGAGTCAAATCGAGTTTGCCGTTCAAAAAAGCGCGTTTTGTAAATTCTCCGGGCTGAGCTTGGCGGGCGCCGTTTTTAATCAGAGTCTCGATTATTTGATTATATAGCAATACTCCGCCGTGGCAGCAGAATTCAACTACATTTTCGCCTGTGGATGAGTGAGGCTCGCAGAAAACCAATGCTGTTACAGTATCAATCAGTATTTCGCCATCGTAGAACTTGCCGAAATGAATCGTATGCGAAGCGGCATTCTTTAATTTGATTTTTCCGAAGAAGCATTTGTCGCCGATTTTAAAAGCATTACTTCCCGAAAGCCGCACCACCGCAAGCCCAGACGAACCCGGAGGAGTTGCCAATGCAACAATAGTATCTGTCATTTTTGTTACTTTTTTTATGCAAAACTATGCCTTTCGGGTTTATAAAAAAAGCGGTTTCGTCATTCGGCGAATATTCTTAGTTTTGCATCGTTATGAATATTGATTATCAAAAATATCCACTTCCAAAAAGGCTCCGCCACCACACGGCTGCAAATCTTTACATCCCGCTTTCCGAGCTGAGAGAACGTCCGGGCTATTATCCACCGCTGAACGATAAGCTCGATTGGCGGCAGCTATTCGCCGACGGCAAAGCTCCGACGGCAATCGACGTCGGTTGCGGAAAGGGCGCATTCCTTTTTGAATCCGCCGATAACCATGAGGATACAAATTTCCTCGGCATCGAAATACGTAAACCGCTTGTTGAATGGCTCAATATGATTTGTCGTGAATACAGATTGCAAAACTGTGCCGCAATTTGGCATTGCGTCGCCAACGGAATGCCGTTTTTGGCTGACGGCTCCGTCAAGGAAGTCTATTACCTCTTTCCGGACCCGTGGCCTAAGCAAAAACACGTCAAACGCCGCGTTTTCAACGACGCTTTCCTCGATGAAATCAGCAGAGTTTTGGCTTCGGACGGTAAGTTGTTCATTGCCACCGATGTCGATGAAATTCACGATTATCACACAAAAGTCTTGGCAAAGCGGAGCGACTTTTTTTTCGAAGTATTATCCAATCGCTGGGATTTACCTGTTACAAACAAGGAAAAATTCTGTCTGGCAAATAATATCGAGGTATACATGATTGTATGCTATAAGGTGGCGATTGCCACTTTTTAAAGTGGAAACAGTGTGAAATAAAAGAAATATGTACATTAATAAAATTATTTCATTTTCCTTTATGATAGAAGTGAATGGAAAATTTTAAAATAAATCATCTGAACGATATATGACAAATGAATATAATGAAACCTCATGGAAATGATATAATCAGAATACTATTATAAATTACCCAAAGATATTGAAAATTATACTAATATTAGTGGTAATAGCGGTAGCGGTCATATCTTCGGCAAAGTGCATCAAGTCAGAAAAAAAGGCGGATTTTGGCGCTTACCTTAGGGCATCGGAGAATGTTATCAGCGGCAGAAATATTTATACCGACCACCAAGAGAGGCTGCCTTATTTATATGCGCCGTTTTTTTCCGTGTTGTTGACGCCTCTGACATTGATTGACGTTAATATCGTTCTTGCTGTGTGGATTTTCTTGAATGCGTTTTTATCTTTATTGATATTTTATCGTTTTTTTGAAATGATTTCCGAGAAAAAATTTGCCTTATTCGATGCAAGAAAACGCTGCCTTATGGCTTTTTTTGTCGTTTTATTCTCATTCAGATTGATTCAGAACAATTTAGAATATGCGCAAATCAATTTTTTCATCATTTTCTTGCTTATCCTTGCCGAGCGTTATTCTGAGATGAAAAAGACCGTTTCAGGCGTGCTGCTCGGTTTTTGCGTTTTTTTGAAAGCGGTATTATTTCCGTTTGCGTTGATGTATCTTTTACGGAGAAAAACTCGAATTATTATTGTCTCGATACTCAGCTGCATAGCGTTAGCAGCGCTGCCTGCGTTGTTTTTTGGTATTGATAAGAACTTCGAGTATTTGAACGATTTCGTGGAAAAGGTCTTGGTCAAGCGCTCAGAGCAGAATCCAAGCGAAGCGTTCAATGCGTCAAATGTATCATTGCAAATTACAATTCAAAAAGTATTTTCCGGTGCTATCGCCTTTCAACATAACGGCAAGAATTATTATTTCACATTATTTGAACTGCCCGATTCAGCGCTTAAGCTTATTCCGGTTGTAGTTGCTTTGGTTTTTACTTTCGTTTTAATCTTTTATTGGAAAAAATATCGTAATTCTTCGCAATCGGTATCGAGATATGGTTTGTTTTCTTTGGCTTGCTGCTGTTCGGTTCTTGCCTCGCCTGTTGTGCAGGGACATTATTATTCGATTTTGTTTCCCGCAATCATTTACGTCGCCTATAATCAACATTTCGTTTTAACAAAAGACAAACCCCTTAAGTATTTATATTTTACCGGTGTAGCAATTGTAGTTCTAACATCTTATGAAATAACAAGGGGTTTTATATATAATGCGCTGAGTTATGGAAGCATTCTAGCGATACCGGCTTTGTTGCTTGGTATTTCGATTTTTAGAATTGCGAAATTGACAGATACCGGCATTATTCGCCGCGCTTCAAAACAATATTCTCAACTTTCCAGCGGGATGGCACAACAATCTCTTTTCTAAATCTGAAAAACTTTTCGGAATACTCAAAAGGAAAGGGGCATCCGTAATTATAAGCTCCGTTTTGGTCGGTATCTTCGAATAATTCAGCTTTGTAAGAACCAGTCGGAATATCGATAAATTCCCAGCGCAGAGAATCTTTCAGCTTGGTCGAATAGGTCTTTTTTCCATCGTTCGACGAAAGAACAAGCATGTAATTATCCGAAAACGGCACATCTTTAATTATTCCGCTCACAGAGCCGAATTCGCGGCTGTCTGCAGTTTGAAAACTCAATTCCAGTGTTGTGTCGGTTGCGGAACGTGCGGTTTTCGACAAAAAGCCGTTGAAATGGATTGCCAGTTTGTACCAATGCGATGTTTCCAGTTTTGTTACGGGTTGAATAATAATTTCATTTTCACCATTCGGCTTGTATTTAAGGGGCAGTGATTTGGAATTTGCTGGATTAATCAGTTCAAAGGCGTTATTCAATGTAAAAGATTCGTCAATATTAATATCAGAATTGAATACCAATCTGAATTCCGGCTCCAGTCCAATGTTTCTGCTGCTATCTTTAAGCGGAAGGCTTGTGAGTGCAAGTTTTAATATGTCCGGGTCATCAGACCCATAAAAAAATGCCACACTTTTAGTTGAATCAATAGGATTATTCATAGAATCGCGAACCGTAAAAACGCTGTCGGCAACGCAACGCAGCGCAAGTATTGTTTTTGCCGGCAAGCTTTCTGCAAAGCGGATTTGTATTTCCGAAGGAGAATTGTATGAAACGAAAGCCGACGACGGAGTTGCGACAACTACGCCAAGAGAATCTGTAACAACAAACGAACGGCTCGAAACCGAGAGTGGAGCAATGCTTTCGCTGAAAGAAGCGATAATCGCTTTGGAATTCAACGCTTCGGCGCCAAAAAGCATAGGCTTTTGTTCGTCGATTGAAGGACCTAATTTTATTTCGATATACTTTTTAGATAAGGAATCTAATTCGACATCCTCGGTTGCTGAACCGTAAGAATCGCTGCCCGGGTTGTATAGAAAATTTTTTAGTTGCTCGCGGATTGCAAATAGACGATATTTGCCGTGTTTCAATGCGCTTAGTCGAAAAGCGCCGCTGGTGCCGATTTGCGTTAAATAATGCGGTTTGACCTTTGCCGGATTCAATGTATCTGGATTTATGTCATCTATACGAAAAGCAAAAACATAGGCGCCTTGCGGGTTTTTATCGAAAAGTTTGCCTTCGATTGAGCAGGAATCAAGCACGGAACCAGTCGAAAAGACAAGATTGAATGCTTCCGAAGGTTTGTTTTTTAAGTAGTCTGTGTAATCCGTTCCCAGCGAAAGGCAATAAGTTGTATTAGGCTCGAGAGGTTCCATGAAATTGATTTCAAACGTTTTGCCGCTCCAGCTATAGCTACATTTCACGGTTGGCGAAACCAGCACGTTTTCGATAACCTCATTTTTGCTCATATATTTATTGAAAACGAGTATGAGCGAGTTTCCGTTGAAGTTTAGCGAGTTG
>CAYLSY010000145.1:0-6667 GCA_964386275.1 uncultured Hyphomicrobiales bacterium | reverse complement strand
CAACCAGGAATGGTTTACCCAAACCTGCCCTTCACGAGTATAGGAAAAAATGTCTCAAGATTTAGAACATCTTCTCGGAGAGCAAATCATAGAACGCTTGCCCTATCGTGTGGCGATAATCGACCGGCAATTGAATGTTGTGCAGGCAAACTCCTTGTTTGAACATTGCTACGGCAAGTGGGAAGGCAAGAAATGTTACGAAGTATACAAGAAAACAGTAGAACAATGCGCTAATTGCCATGCCGGCGAAGTTTTCAGTCTTGGCGAAACACGTGTTTCTAATGACGCAGGAATTGACAAAGATGGCTTCCCGTGCCATTATCTCGTTCAATTACTACCGCTTTTCGGCAACGGCGGCGAAGTAGAATATGTAGTCGAAATGTCATCGGACATGACCGGCGCCGATATCGCCGAGCGTGAATACAACCTGCTTTTCGATAATGTTCCGTCTTACATTTCTATAATAGATAAAAAATATAGGATAGTAAAGGCAAATAAAAAGCTACGTGATACTTTCGGAGAAGTCAAGGGTAAACGCTGTTATGAGGTTTACAAGAAACGGAAGAAAAAATGCAAGAACTGTCCAGCATTTCAGACATTTAAAGACGGCGCAGAGCATACATCGACCGAAACCGGCATAACGTTTTACGGCGAGGAAACTCAATACATCGTCAATACGACCCCTTTGTCATTTAACAAAGACGGCGTGCAGCTCGTTATTGAGATTGCCACCGACATAACCGAAATCAATGAACTGCAGGCGCGTTTGAGGAAAATTTACGACTATTATTATACATTAATAGAAAATTCCGCAATCGGCATTGTTGCACTCGACGAAAAGGACAAGACCGCTATTTTCAATCCAGCTGCAAAGCAGCTTTTCGGTTGGAGTTCGCAAAAGAAGCCGGTGTTGAACCAACTTAAGGCAATGCTACCAAAAGAATTCTTCGAAAACGACGTGCCTTGGGAAAAAATCGATTTGCATGAAAATGTTATTAAAACAATCGAAAGTGTCGATAAATCGGTTCGATTTTCATCAATCAGGCTTTTCAGCAAGAATAAGTATATCGGCAAGGCTGCATTTTTTAGCGACTTGACTCAATTGAAAGAATTAGAGCGCCAAATGCTCGAAGCCGAGCGGCTAGGCGCAGTCGGCGAAACCGTTGCAGGACTTGCCCATACGATTAAGAATCTGCTAATGGGCTTGGAAGGCGGCATTTATATTGTCGATTCCGGTTTGCGAAAAGGCGATGCACAGCGCATTGTCGAAGGCTGGGAAATTCTGCAAAGGAATTTTTCGAAAACAAGCGACCTCGTTAAAGGCTTCCTGAGCTTTGCAAAGGGGCGTCAGCCGGAATTGCAACCCATCAATCCCAATTTAATCATTAAAAATATATTTGAGTTGTATAACGATACTGCTTTAAAGCAGAACGTAACTATTACTCCCATATATGATTATAAAGGCGATAGTATATATCTTGACCCAGAAGGCATCGAAGCCTGCCTGACGAACTTGCTTTCGAACGCTATCGATGCAGCAATGATGCGCGAAGACAAAAAAGGCGAAGTCAAGGTGCGCTCTTATGCCGATAACGGCAATTTTATATTCGAAGTCTCGGATAATGGCTGTGGTATTGATTCGGAAATCATTCATAATATTTTTACGACGTTTTTCACAACAAAGGGCAATAAAGGCACCGGTTTGGGGCTGCTGACAACAAACAAAATCGTCAAAGAACACGGCGGACGCATTGAGGTTCAATCCGATGTCGGCGTCGGCTCTACATTTAGAATGATTTTTTCAATCGAAAGACTGATTTCTATTTATAATAAAAAGTCTTGATGCTATGAAAAACAACTATCAATCGATTGATGATTTAGACAGGGAAGCTCTGCTTCGCCTGCTAAACAATTACGCAAAAAACTGGCTGGCGCACGACGGTTGCTGGTTTCAGGCAATCGAAGAGGATGCGGGTATCGATAAGGCAATGGATTACGACCGCGAAGCTTGGCGGCGGTTTACCGTTGTCGAAGCACGTCGTATTATCGAGTTTCTCGATTTACCTCAGAATAGCGGAATTGAAGGACTGAAGCGCGCTTTGAGGTTCAGATTGTATTCAACGCTGAACGTTGATGAAATTGAAATTCCAGATGAGCGCACACTGATTTATTATGTTAAAACTTGCAGGGTGCAGGCAGCCCGTCGCCGAAAAGGTTTGCAGGATTTCCCTTGCGCTTCGGTAGGAATCGTCGAATATGAGTATTTTGCCAAAACGATTGATTCACGCTTGGAAACCGAGCGAATATCTTGTCCGCCGGAAATTACAAATCCGGAATATCATTGCATTTGGAAGTTTACATTGAAATAAGAGCATATAAAAACAATAAATTAGGAGATATTATGGTTACCCCAAAAAAGATTCTTGTTGTCGATGACGAAGCCGACGTCCGGCTTTACTTGCAATCTGCGCTCGAAGATGCCGGTTTTACCGTTCAAACTGCCTGCGACGGTTTAGACGGACTTGATAAACTAAATGCATTCGAACCCGACCTTATTTCGCTCGACCTCGTTATGCCGAAACACTCCGGCATCAAATTTTATCATGACTTAAAGAAAGACAGGCGCTGGTCTAAGATTCCGGTGCTAATCGTAACAGGACACGCCCGCGATGACCTCGGCAAAGCCGATTTCGACTCGATGATTATGCAAGGGCCAGGCGTTTATCTTGAAAAGCCGGTTAGCCCCGAAAAATACGTTGCTAAAATTTGCGAGATGCTTGAAATCGATGTTCCTGCCGATACAGTTCAAAATTCTGAAGCAAATCCAGAAGCACTTAAAGCCGAATTGCTAAAAAGCATTGCCGGAGCAGATACGGAATCGCTTCAAAAAGCGCTGGATTCGCTGAAAAAGAAGGGTAGTTAATTAGGTGGAATTTACCACTTTTCAAGCGTATACAATGAGAATTTTAGAAATATGTGCATAATTAAATTTATTCATCTTCCATTATAATAGCAATTTGCATTACAAAGAATGTGTCTGAACAGGGATTTTGATGATTAGTAGGTGGCGTTTGCGACTTGAAATAACTGCAAACGCCACGTATAAAAAAATCAATGAAACAGCTTCAATAATTACATATCTTAAAGAAAAATCCTATAATTTTCGTAAATTGTATGTTTGTTTCATGTCATTTTTTGAAATGATATTTCAGGTATTATAATGTTGAAATTAAAGAATATATGCTTCTTTCTCACTTTATTTGTAATCAGCCTTGCAAGCTGCCGAATCGTACTGGCTAAGGATACTCAATATTACCCTGCTGCGGACAATTATTTGAAAACCCTATTCCCCTCTGCCAACAGGTACGTCGAAGATTTATCAGGCGAATGGGAGCGTTCGCTCGACGACGCCAAGTGGACACCCGTTCGTTTGCCGATGGCAGACGAATACCGCGAAAAAATCTATTATCGCAAAACTGTATCGATTAAGACCGATGATTTCGAACACTATATTTATCATCTGCAATTCTTCGGCGTCGAAGACGAAGTCGAGTTTTACATAAATAATCACTTTGTCGGCAGATACTTCAGCAGTTCGACTCCGATTAGCGTTAGAATACCGAATAATGTGATTCAGAAAGATAACAACCAATTTAAACTGATTTGTTTTGCAGCACAATCGGCTTCAAGGCTCGTCAAGCAACGGAGTTTATATTCAAAAAAGATTTCAACCGGCGTTGTTCGTGAGCTCTACTTAATCGGAACTCCGAGTATATGGGTAAGCGATTTGAAATTTTCCACGAAATTTTCATCTAATTATTCATCAGCATCGATTCATTCATCAATAAAAGTATCCAGCGCCAATTTGGACAAATTGTTCTCCAACAAGGCAAACGACTCGGTTGCCCAAAAGCTAAGCGTTGGAACTGCTTTTGTGATTGAGCAATTCCTTAGAAACAAAGCGACAGGCGAAATTGTTGCACAATCGAATTCGGCAACGCATGTGCTTGAATCAGAAAGGATTACACCGATTGAAATAGTATTAAACGTTCAACAGCCTATGCTTTGGACTCCGACAACTCCAAACTTGTATGAGCTTTCGACAAAAATATCAAAAAACGGTATTGAAATTGAAGATTACCGGACGACCATTGGTTTATGCGAAATTCAAACACGCGGCAATCTAATTTGTTTGAACGGCAACACATTAACTATTAACGGAGTATGTTATGTCGAGGATTTTCCTACTAACTCCTCTATGTCTGCAACGGAGAAAATGGAAAATGACATTAATTCCATTAAGACGATTGGCGCTAATTTAATTAGATATAAATTTGCGCCTCCGCATCCGTATTTGATGAATCTATGCAATCAAATGGGATTGCTTGTTTTTGTCGAAACTCCGATTTACGGCGCCCCATCGGATATTTTGCGTTCGGACGAAATAGTTGTTCGCATGAAAAACCTCGCTGAGCTGATAACCAACTTCTATTGCGGTTATTCATGCCTTGCCGCCCTTGGAATAGGCGAAGGAATCGAAGAAACCGAAGAGAATTCCAAAGATTATTTCGATAAAGTAATAAGCGTCTTCAAAACAGCTAATGTTCTTGTTTACAAGAACTCATACTTGAATTCCAAGAAAATTATAACGAATAATATCGATTTGATAGGATTGACAGATTATCAAGGCAGAAGCAATTTCGAAGAAATCGATAACGACTTGAAGCGATTGACAGCCCTTGCCGGAGGTAAACCGGTATTTTTAAGTCTTGGTTTTCCGATTCAGCCGAACAATTATGACGGTTATTCAGACAGCCGTTCGCTTGAGTTCCAAGCGTATTATATCCAAAAAGTATACGAGTTGTTTGCCGGCGCTCAAGGCGCATGTAACTTTATTTATGCTTACAACGATTATCAGCTTGCCTCTCCGCTTCTGATGGCGAATAACAAAGACCAATACTTATTCTCATGGGGTATAACCAGCAACCAAGGCGCTGCTCGCAAAGGCATGCAAACACTCAAGGCTTTATATAAAAATGAAGCTGCGCCATTGGTTGGCGCCGGCAGCTACAGCGACGAAGCGCCTGTTTCGTTTATTGCTGTTTCGATTATTATCTTCTTAGTATTGATGTTTATGATGAATCGTTACCGCCGCTTCAGGGAATATATGATTCGTTCAATCACGCGCCCATACAACTTCTACGCCGATATTCGCGACCAAAGAATAATGTCGACCGTCCATTCAGCCATACTTGGAATGGCTCTGGCATTAACGCTCGGGATATTTTTATCGTCAATGTTGTTCTATTTCCGAACCAGCCCTTATGCGCAGTATATTTTAATGCTGATTATTCCGACAAAAAGCCTCCAGGAAATGGCTTTCAAATCAATTTGGATGCCGGAGGTTACTACTTTTCTTGTTGCAGCTGTTATCTTTGCCAAGATTTTCATTATTGCCTTCTTGCTCAAAATTGCTTCGCTTTTCGTAAGAGCACGGATATTCTTTAGCGATACGTTTACAATCACAATTTGGTCGGCAACTCCAGCCATACTGCTTTTGCCGATAGCCGGCGCATTAATCAGAATATTATTCCTTTTGCCGGGTTTATTTTGGGTTTTCCTGCTCATTTTCGTTTTTGCATTGGTTTGGATTTTCCTTAGATTATTGAAATCTACAGCTGTCGTTTTCGATATACCACCGGTGTTCTCATATAGTGTCGGCGCAGCTTTGATTATTATTTGCGCCAGCGTGTATTTCACTATTAATCAACTTCAATCTTCAATATTTGCATATATTGATTATTTTCTCAAGGTTATGATGGTGTAAAATTAAAACTCATGCCTTTTTGCCTCTTACCTGATGGACTCCGCCTCGAAGGTGGAGTTCACCATCTTGAGTCGCTCACACAAATTCCTTGCTTTTTTCCAATAATTCAAGTTTTCTTCCCTTTTTTTACTTTGTTATGACATTTTTGTTGTAAAAGTATTAATTTATTCGACAAACTTGTCGAATGGTTAATTATTAATTAGACAAAACCATTGATTTTCAACAAAAATCACTATTCAATAATCGGCACAATATTTGGAAATATTTTAAAAACTATTATTTTTAAAAAAGTAGTTATGAAAGGCTATTATGTCTAATATTTCATTTATAAGCAAAAAATTTGCAATGATGCTGCCATGCATTATCATTTTGCTGTTTTCGTCGCCAGGTTCGATATTATCGCAAAACATGGTCATTCAATCAACCGACGGCTCTGAAAAACAAGTAGGCTTGGATACTATAAGCATTATCACTTTTGCCGACGCTCAAGTTGTAGTCAGGTTTTCAACCGGCAATACCGAAAAAAGCGCCATCTCGGATATTAGGAAAATTTATTTCAAGGATGCTCCGGTCGGCGTCGAAGAACATACTACCAATGCAAACGTAGATATCGTTATATATCCGAATCCTGTTGGCGATGAACTTAATATTCAAAACCTTCCCGAAAACGTTAATAACGCAGAAATCATCACGCTCGATGGAACAATTGTCAGGCAGTTACAGGTCATATCGGGCGGCAGCATAAATGTTGCCACACTTCCTAACGGCTCTTATATCTTAAAAATAAACAATCAATATATTAAATTCATTAAACTATGAAAATGCTAGTTAAACTATGAA
>CAYLSY010000144.1:0-6799 GCA_964386275.1 uncultured Hyphomicrobiales bacterium | reverse complement strand
ATGGATGTATGACCTTGACGGTTTTCCGGAAACTGGCGTGGAAGAGCCGCAGGAGTCTGGTTTTAGTAACATCTTCCCCAACCCAGCAACAGAAAACATAGAAATAGTAACGAACGAAATTCCTGCAGGCTTTGTGGACATCGAAATCCTCGATATTTTCGGAAGGACAGTTCGTAAACTGCCTGCTTTTGCTCATTCCGGCGGCGAGTTCCGGCACAGCGTCGATATATCAAGCATAGCCGCAGGACAGTATTTCGTGAAAACTACCTGCAGTGGCGCAGTTTGGGTGAGCGCATTTGTTAAGTATTGAGAATTGTTACTCATCCGATAACTTAAAGTTATCGGATGAGTTAAGTCATCGGATGAGATTATCAAAAAGCCCCTACTTCGTATCCAAGATAAACGGCATAGAGCCTTTGCCGCCGCCAAGCACTATTATCTTTGAATTAGGCGACATAGCTAATTCCTTTTGCACTTTAATCATTTCGAATTGCAAAATTTTATCCGATAGCCCTTCGTTAACGATTCTTTGAGCATCTGCCACGCCGCGCGCTTCAACCCGTTTGCGCTCGGCTTCCTTTTCTTCCTTGTCGAGAACGAACTCCATCCTCTGGGCATCTTGAACTGCTGTAATTTTACGTTCGATGCTTTCTTTGACCGATGCCGGCAGCGAAATATTGCGAATCAACATTTGTTCGAGCGTTAAGCCGCGATTTTTGAATTCGTCGGAGATTTTGGAAAAAAGCATATTTTCAAATTCTTCTCGTTTTTCAGAAAAAAGGTCGATTGCATTGAAGTATGTTGCGCTTTCGCGAATACCGGTGCGGGTAACCGGTCGCACTACCTTGTCTTCGAAACTCAATCCAATTTCTCTATAAATTTTCGGGGCATCTTCGGGATTGACGCGATATAGGACCGTCAAGTCGATAACGACTTCCAAGCCGTCCTTGCTTAATACGCGAATGGCGTCATCGCCTTTCTTTTCACCTTCATCGGAAACCAAGCTCATAGTGTAATTCTTTGTCTGAACGCTCATTTGCTCGACATTAAAAAGAGGATTAACAATATTCAAACCCTCATGAAGCACGTCTTGCTGAACTTTTCCGAAAAAGATTTGGACGCCGACGTGTCCGGCATTGATTTGTTTTACCGTTGCCGTTAAGAAACCGATTATCATTACTATTACTCCGACAAGTATTACGATTCCCTTGAATTTTGCGGCAGGCGAGCTTTTTATGCCTATTATTCCGATAAGCAGCAGAACAAAACCGATTATAAACAATATCATATAAACTCCATTAAAAATATTAATTGAATAGTTTCAAAAAAAAAGGCTCTGTAATAGAGCCTTAAATTATATCTATTTTCCTCCGTTGCCCAGAGGCTCTATACGGTCGATGCCGTCTTCTGGACAGCGCTTATGTATCTTGTATGATGCCGAAAGAGTAGTAATCGGCACTGCCAGCAGCCTTTCCTTGGCAATCAGGCAACCGCAAACACGGCAAATGCCGAAAGTCTTATCCTTGATACGCAGTAATGCGTCGTCAAGTTTCTTAATATATTCATTTATTCTTTGGATTTGTGCATATGTCTTTTCTTTTTCCATGGCTTCCGAGCCTTGCTCAGCCATGTGCATCGAATAAATCATGCTTTCTTCGGCAAAATCGTAATTCGTTAAATCTTCGAGCCGCTCGCGAAGCATCCGCAATTCGTCGAGCGCCTCGTGGCGAAGCTCTTGGATGCGTGTTTCGAACATTTCCAAGTCTTCATCGGAATACCTTACATTCGGATGTATTTGAACTGGAATATCTTCGTTTGCGAGTTCTGCTTTTGCTTTCGATGATTTTGTCTCTTTCTTCTTTGCTGACGGTTTTACCGGAGACTTTGGCTCTGTAGGCGGTATTTTATCAACAACCGATTTTTCAGGTTTCGGTTTAGAGACAATTTTTGTTGCGGCTGTTTTGGCTTTTGGCTCTACTTCTGTTTTAACTTCAGCCTTTAATTCGGGTTTAGATTCTACCTTGGGCTCCGGTTTTTTCTTTGCATTCGGTTTAGTCTCTGCCTTGGTTTCTGCTTTGGTTTCAGTTTTGGGTTTAACCTTTGAATTATCTTCCTTTGCAGCTTTAGCGATTATTTTAGCCGGTTTTGCCTGTTCGGCAATGACTGGAGGCGCTGCCTTGGTGTTTTTTGATGCAGTTACTTTTGCGCTTTCTTTTACTTTAGTTTCAGGTTTTGGTGCCGGTTTAATCTCAACAGCTGTTGGAACTGGCTTTGAAGCAGATTTCTTGGATTGAGGTTGAGCATTTTTCTTTATTTCTTCGGTCTTTGTGGTATTTTTTTCTTGTTTGACAACTGCTTTTGATGCCTGATTTTTTGTGGAAACCGGTTTCTTGACAGGTTCAGGTACAGATTTAGCAGGTGATTTAACATCTTTAGCCGTTTTTTTAATGTCCTTTTCTGATGCAGCAGCCGTTTTTGTCTTGCTTGCCATGAAATCTACTCCTAAATAGAATAATCAAAAGATTTTGCCTTATGGCAAATAAAATTAATTCAAAGAGATGTTGTCTATAATACGTATGACAACGTAAAGAAAAACATCCAAGTATTTTGTTAAACAATAATTAAGTGAAAAAGATTAAGCTAAATATAAAAAAATAATATCGAAATACACAAGGAAAAAGTATTGTTTCCTAATATAAATTAATTTTTTTTCAGCTTAATGAACAATTTGTCTTCGTCGATATTGACGACAGCGCCGTTTTCAACTTTTTTAAACGTTATTTCGTCCGCCAATGTTTCATTGGCAATGTATGACTTTTGAGCAATAATAGCTTCTGCATAGTTTGGTGGCGTTTCCAGCTCAATTGTTATTCTATCGGTTACTTCGAAACCACTCTGTTTGCGCAAATTCTGAATGCGATTGACGAACTCGCGCGCCAAACCCTCGCTGATGAGTTCCGGCGAAAGCTGTGTGTCGAGAGCAACGGTCAATCCGCCTTCGCTTTCGACGAGCCAGCCTTCGATGTCTTCGCTTTGGATTTCAACATCATCGTAAGCAATTTCAAATTGCTCGCCGTCCAGATTGAGAGCTAGTTTTGTTGCTCTTTCGATTTCCTTGATTTGCTCATTGGTCAAAGCCTTAATTGCAGCAGCAACCTTTTGCGTGTTTTTACCAAATTTCTTACCGATTGTCTTAAAGTTCGGCTTTGCCGAGCGGCGCACTATATCTGCTTCTCCGGTAACATAGTCGATACCCTTGATGTTCAACTCTTCGATGATAATATCTTCGAAATATTGAATGTCGCGTCGTTGGGCAGGAGACATCACAGGCACAAGTATTCTGCGCAAAGGTTGACGCACACGCAGTTTCGAGCGTTCGCGCAACGAGCGAGCCAAAAATACTATACGTTGGGCAATATCCATCTTGCGTTCCAAATCAGAATCAATTAGTTCTGATTTCGCTTCTGGCATATCGAGCAAATGGATAGATTCGGGCATAATTTCCGTGCGTAAACGTTGGTAAAGCGTCTCGGAAATGAATGGACAAGCCGACGCCATCATCGAAATGACGTTCAATAGTGTTTCGCGCAAGGTTTGATAGGCAGAAATTTTTTCCTTGTCCTTTTCGCCTTTCCAAAAGCGGCGGCGGTTGCGACGGATATACCAATTCGAAAGCTCGTATATCGAGAAGCTCTGAACTTCGCGCGAAGCTTTAAACAAGTCGTAATCTTCCATATATTTACGATATGATGCAATTACGCTGTTTGCTCGGGAAATAATCCAACGGTCGATTTCCGGTCGTTCGCCAATTGGAATCACAGGCTCGGAGCCGTCGAAACCATCAATATTAGCGTAAAGAGCAAAGAAAGCATATGTATTTGTTAGCGAACGGAAAAAGTCAGATATTACCGTCCGAGTAATATCGTCTTCGTTGAACAATGTCGTCTTCCAAGGTGGATTGTTGACGAATAAATACCAGCGAACAGCATCGGCGCCGAACTTATCCATTACGTCGAATGGGTCAACGACATTCCCCTTTGATTTCGACATTTTAATTCCGTTCTTATCCAAAATCAGCTCGTTGACAATAATATTTTTGAATGCAGGTTTGCCGAACAGCGCCGTTGCAATGTTGTGCAAGGTATAAAACCAGCCGCGGGTTTGGTCGATACCTTCGGCAATAAAGTCGCCCGGGAAGCTTTTTTCGAACAGCTCTTGGTTCTCGAACGGATAGTGCATCTGAGCAAAAGGCATAGCGCCTGAATCGAACCATACGTCGACTACTTCTGGAATGCGACGATAAATTTGTCCATTGCGCTCGAAAACGACGTGGGCGACAAATGGACGATGCAAATCAATTTCGAGACCGCAGTCTTTAACTCGAACGCGGCGTCCATCTTCGAATTCGTACAAGCCTTCGCACAATTCGGCTATTGAGCCTATCGCAAACGAATCCTTGCCATCGGCGCTGACCCAAATCGGAATCGGCGAACCCCAAAAGCGATCGCGCGATAATGCCCATTCCTTTGCCTCTTCGAGCCAGTTGCCGAAACGTCCGGCGCCGATTTCGGGTGGCTGCCACTTGATTTGCTTGTTCAGACGAATCATATCGTCTTTATATTCTGGCGAGCGAATGAACCATGACTCGCGGGCATAATAAATTACCGGATTGCCCGTGCGCCAGCAATGGGGGTAGCTGTGTAGGTAATCGTTTGTGGCGCGGTAAATTTTACCTGCTTCTTTCAAGGCGATTATGATGTCTTTGTCGGCGCCTTCTTCAGTGTGGTCGTAATAAGTGAAAGTCTTGATAGCGCGTCCTGCAAAGGGTCCCATATCGTCGGTGAAATGACCGTTCGGCGTTACGGGTTGCAAGAACGGCAGGTTGTATTTCTTCGACATGGCGTAATCGTCCTCACCGAATGCCGGAGCCATATGCACTATGCCGCTTCCGTCTTCGGTCGATACAAAATCGCCGGCAAGCACGGTCAATGCGTTTGGATAAGCCTTCCGGTCGATTACGGCATAGGGTAAAATTTGCTCATAAACTGTGCCGAGCAGCTCTTCGCCCTTGAATTCCTTCAATATTTCGTATTCGCCGTCGAGAACCGATAAGCGTGATTTAGCCAATACGATGTTGTCTTCCAACTCAGTGTCTTTGATTCTTCGTTTGTTGCGAATCAATACATAGTCAATGTCTTTTCCGGCGGCCAGAGCAACGTTAGCGAATAGTGTCCACGGTGTTGTCGTCCAAACCATCATTGAATTGCCGATTAATTCTGGAATTGGAGAATCGACGATTTTCAGTTTTAAGTAGCAATTCGGGTCGCGAACGTCTTTGTAGCCGAGCGAAAGTTCGTGCGCACTGAGCGGCGTTTCGATTGTCGGCGATTGCGGCACGACCTTGAAGCCTTTGTAAATCAGCCCCTTGTCGAAAAAGCTCTTGAGCGCCCACCATACCGACTCAACGTAATTGTTGGTGCATGTGATGTAAGCCGAGTCGAGGTCAATCCAATAGCCCATGCGGCGGGTTAAATAGCGCCAGCCGAGGTCCATATCTATGTTTTTGTAAACGAATTTCTTGCATTCGGCGTTGAATTTTTCGATGCCGTATTTTTCGATGTCGGATTTGTTCGAAAAGCCAAGTTCTTTTTCTACGGCGATTTCTACGGGAAGCCCATGGGTGTCCCAGCCGGCTTGGCGGCGGACGTAGTGTCCCGTCATGGTTTTATAACGGCAAATTGTGTCCTTAATAGTACGAGCCATCATGTGATGAATACCCGGTTTGCCGTTGACGGTCGGCGGCCCTTCGAAGAAATTGAAGAACTTGGCGCCTTCGCGCAATTGAAGTGTCTTTTCGAATATATTGTTATCGTCCCAAAATTTGAGCGTCTCTTGTTCAAGTTTGGCGTAGTCGATTTTTTCCGGTAAAGGCTTATACATTTCGTTATATACTGTTGATATTTTACATTTGATACAAACAACAATTATATGATTTTTCAATGAATTTTCAAAATTTTTATTTTATTGGGAGGCTAAATATGCAATGTATACCATACTGGCAATAAGAGTATCATAGGAGTTGTAATGCTTGAACTCGTCTGCCGAAGGCGCTTTCCAGTAGTTGTAACAATAACGGCAATTCGGATTGCCATAGAAGTTACTACGAATATAAGGTACTATCTTTGCATCGAAAACATTATACGATATTTAAGCAGTAACACAAAAATAAAAAGAAAGTTACATGATTTTCACATAGTATCATTTAAATTATTTTTCATAATTTGCATATTAATTTGCAGTATTGTTAAATATTATAAGAAGAGAATATGAAATAGATGAGACTATTGAATCTATTGTTAATTGCTTTATTTATGCTGCTAATTTGCTCGTGTTCTTATCATATAAGTAAATATAGAATTAGCGACAATGTTAAGGTTTTTATCGAAAACAACGCTGTATATTACCCGGACGGTTTTGAAGGAGTGTTCAGTACTGATTTATCCGGGGCAATAGCTATCGCTGACAGCTTAATTCTATTTGAAGGCGGTGTTTCAGGCAAACCTTGGGTAAATTATGTACCTGTATTTATTATTATTCCAATTAATTCTATCGATAGTATTGAAGTGAAAGCACGAACATTTTTAAATGTTGATATTTTTAAATTTACGACAAAAAGAAACAGTTATTATTTTAGAATTTTTAATAGCGATGTGTTTATTGAAACTATTTTGAAAATAAATCCGAAAATCAAATATTTTAGATCAGAAACATAATAGACATAACAATTATTTTAATTGTA
>CAYLSY010000143.1:0-6855 GCA_964386275.1 uncultured Hyphomicrobiales bacterium | reverse complement strand
AACTCACGCGCGGCGCTCTCCGGTAAAGACAGGAGAATCCAGAAACCGCCGCAGGAGTGGATTACTCGCTTCTTTAATAATAACAAATCTTCAATTTTTTACATTTTTTTCGGAAGTCTTCAATAATAATCATCCTCTTAACTTTTTAAAGAAATTTTTCAACAACGCCGAGCATTCATCTTCCATTATTCCGCTGATAATATTGCATCTATGATTAAGCCGGTTATTTGAAGCAATATTGAAAACCGAACCGCAAGCGCCAGTCTTTGGGTCTGTGGCGCCGATGACGAGCGTTGGAATCCTTGCCAAGACGATTGCGCCGGCGCACATCGGGCATGGCTCGAGCGTTACGTAGAGCGCGCAATCCAATAAATGCTTATAGCCAGTGCTTAAGATGGCTTCATTGATAGCGCCGATTTCGGCGTGTGCCAACGGCGAGGCGAGCAGTACGACTTTATTGAAACCGCGCCCTACAATTTCTCCATTACGAACTATAACACATCCAATCGGCACGTCGCCCGATTCCAGCGATTTGAGGGCTTCGCCGTAAGCCTCCGACATATATTTTCGATATTCTTGAAACAGATTTTCCATTTGAACGTATGTTTTTACAAAATAACTATCTTTGCAAATTACATGAATTCCTAATTAAACCAAAGGATGTTTTATGAAAACACTAAAGACCTCATTGGCTCTATTTTTACTAGTCACGTTGAGTCTATCGGCTCAAACAAAGAGCTTTATGACTTATTACGACATGAAGGATTTTCAGCAAACATCGCCCGGAGCCTTTAAATTCGGACTATATGGTTTCGATAACCCTGCATTGACGTCCTATTTGCATGATGCGGATATTCTCTTTACCCTAAGCGGTCAAAAGGAAAATCCAACCAAATTCAAACGCTGGGGAATATTCACTGGCAGCCCATTTTCGGGCTTCGGTTTTTTGGTCAACAACGACAGCGCATATTCAATCGTTGATTATCGCTATTCATTTGCATTCGGTAATCGCAATTTATCTTTTGGTTTCGGTTATGGCTTCGTGGGTGGCGACAAGGGTCATTTTGGGAGAAGCAACACGCTGCAATTCGGCATTTTATCGCGCCCAATGCCAAATTTATCTCTTGGATACTCATTTACTTACGGCATGGACAAAGGCGACAACGAATCGGTCGTCGAACTTGCCGTTCGTCCGATTTGGAGCTATCCACTTGCGGTATTCGGAGATTTTGCTTGGTTCGACAATCAAGGGCTGAAGGACGGCAATTGGAGCGCAGGCATTTCATGGGAAGTTGTCGACGGTATCCGAATTAATGGACGATATTTCAAGGATAAATCAATTTCGCTCGGTTTGGATTTCAGTTTCGGCCATTATGGAGTAACTTCCCAAAGTTATTTTGATGATAATCAGAAGTATGATTTCAACTCATATTCATTCAGAGTCGGCGCGCTCGATAGAACAATCATCGACATCATAAATCCGCCGAAGAATTTTTCAGTTCTTGATTTAAATGGAGATATCAAGTACCGCCGGTTCATTCTTTTTGACGACAGCAAAACTCTTCTGGATATAATTACGCAAATCGATTGCGCCGAAAAAGATAAAGATATTATCGGTCTTGTCGTTAACTGCACTGGATTTAATGCAAGCAAGGCGTTGATGTGGGAAATCCGAGACAAACTCGCCGATTTCAAGAAAAGTGGGAAAAAAGTTGTCGTTTATATCGACAGAGCCGACATTGAGACTTATCAGCTGGCTTCGGTTGCCGATGTTATTGTCATGGATAAACTTGGCACAATCACATTGAATGGATATGCCATAGGAAAAAGTTATTATAAGAAAATGCTTGATAATTTGGGTATAGGCTTTGAAGAATTGCGCTATTTCAAGTATAAATCCGCCGCTGAAACGTTTGCCCGCGACCGCATGAGCGAAGGCGACCGCGAACAGCTCCAAAAGCTGATTGACGATTGGTACAACAATTCTCGTAGCGAAATTATGGCTGCTCGAAAGCTTTCTGCCGACGAATTCGACAAATTGTCCAACGAAATGCTGATGATTAATCCTGAAGACGCTCTTAAATATAAGTTGATTGATACTTTAGGCAGATGGACGGATTTCAAGGAATTCATAAGTAACCGGTTTTCCGAATGCTCAGGCTTTTCCAACGCATCGGATTATACTTACACAGAAGCCAGCGGACTATTTGCCTCGATGCAAACTCAAGAAAAACGAATCGACATTAAACCTTTCGACGACCGCTGGAGCAGCAAGAAGCGCACAATTGCCGTTGTTTATGCCCTTGGCTCATGCGACATGGAAACCGGAATTAAAGCCCGAATGCTTTCCGAATACCTCGAAAAAGCATATAAGAACAATAGTATCGACGCAATTGTGCTAAGGGTCGATTCTCCGGGCGGCGATGGACTTGCTTCGGACTATGTTTCTGAAGTAATCCGCAAGAATAAAGGTAAAAAACCATTAATAGTATCTCAAGGCTACCTTGCAGCTTCGGGTGGATACTGGATTTCTATGGAAGCTGATACGATTTTAGCGACACCAATGACAATCACCGGCTCAATCGGCGTCATCGGCGCTTACGCTTATGACAAGGGCTTGCAAGACACTCTTGGCATTCACACTGATATTTTGAAGACCACCAAGTTTTCCGATTTGGGTTATCCTTTCAAACTACCGATTTTGGGTCTCGGTCTTCCAGTGCGGAGTATGAATGATGAAGAGCGAGAGCAAATTAAAAAGAATATCTTGTCGTTCTATGATTTGTTTGTCGATAAAGTGGCGGCTGCACGCGGCGAATCAAAAGAGAATATCGGTAAAGTCGCTCAAGGACGCGTTTGGTCTGGCGCTGAAGGCAAGAAAAACAAGCTGGTTGACGAAATCGGCGGCTTAGATTTAGCAATCAAAATTGCTAAGGAAAAAGCCGGAATCAGCAAAGAAGAAGATGTGGCTTTGATTGAGTTTCCGCGTCCGGGTTTGTTCGATTTGGGAATTTTCGGCAGCACAATTTTCGGTTTCGATGTTAAGAAAACCGTGGAAAATTATGATGATTTGCTCCTGCGGCTCAAAAACAATGGCATTGCAATGCCTGTTCTGCCGCTTGAATACTATGATTTGTATAATCAGAATTATGAATAAGTTGGAGTTTGCCACTTTTCAAGCGTAGACGATGTAAATTTAAAGAAAAATGTACATGATTTATGAATATTTCATTTTTCTTTTCAATATATTCTTTTTAGCCCTTCCGAAGGTATTATCCTTCGGAAGGATTTTTGATTATAACGACAAAATAATAATTTAACTCAATGTATATCAGCTATTTAGTATTCGTTTCTCTAACTGCTATTTTTGACTTGAACCATAATTCAATAGGTTGGACGGAAGATTTTTGCTCCATATTACCGCTTTGCATACCTCCACCCGGAGGCATACCGCCACCCGACCTTCCGCCGCCGGGAGGCATACTACCGCCGCCCATACCGCCGCCCTGCCTGCCGCCGCCGGGAGGCATGCCACTTCCGTTCATTTTGGGCATTTCAACCGTACCGCCAACAAAGCCGATTCCAACAAAATAATTATCAGTATTCTTTGAATCTAAATCGGCAAACTTAGAATTAAGCGGGATGGCATATTCAATAATCAAATCGTCGCCAGAAACGCTTAATGAAGCAGATAAACGATACTTCTTCTTGGCTTCATTAGTGGAAATCTTCTGCTGGGCTTCATCTTCGTTTGTTTTAATAATTATATCATCGAGCATTCCAGCCATTCTTTCCTGCGAAAAGCGTCCTTCATGTTTTGAGTTAATTTCTCCATCGGAACTTTCCTGTGGTTTTCTCATTTCATCCGGACCGGAATCGTCGCGATTCGGCATATCTCTGTCAGAGCGAAATCCCGGCGGATTATCTTTATCGCTAATACCAATCGGAAATTGTATGCCGAAAGTTTCCGATTTATTGCCTTCGTTATTCAGCCAGAGCGTCAATCCACCTGCAAGTATTTGTTTGGAAGCGACGGCATTGGATACTTTTAAGCACAGATAAAGGAATTCACTGTCGTTTTTAACGCCGACAATTGCATTTTGCTCGGAGAAATAATAGAAATCTTCAGCCCAATCGTCAATAGCGCCGTCGATTTTTAATGTGTTGTTATTCCACGAGGAAGGCGCTTCTTTCAATGAGCTGCAGCCTGCGAATGCAATCGAAAGAATCGCAATTATCAAAGGATTGATTTTTTTAAGCATAATGTGCCAAAATAAAATGAATAAGTATTTTCATTATTTGACACATGAAAAAAAGAAAAGGATTAATTTTTTTTACTCGTCGTCGCTTTGGAACCAGGAAATGATACGCTGGTCTTGAAAAGCTGTTTTGGGCTCGATTTTGCGTTTAATTTCGGCTTGCAAATTATCGGCAAAAATTTTCGAGGCATCGTAGCCATATGTTCGAGCAAGATAGTTTATCGCGATTACTTCGGCAATTACTGTTACATTCTTTCCCGGGAAAATCGGCAATCGAACGGAAGAAATTTCGACCCCGAGCAGTTCGGTAGGCTCTTCGTCCATTCCGATACGTGTATATTCAGTGCCGCTATCCCATTCTTCAAGATAGACGATTAGTTCCAAGCGTTTTTGAAAGCGAATCGCCCTTATGCCGAATAATTGGCGTACGTCAATCATTCCCAGTCCGCGAATTTCCATGAAATGCTTGGCGAGCTGGGTCGAAGTACCCATTAGGATTGATTCGCGCTTTTTAGTCAGCATAATTACATCATCGGCAACAAGGCGATGACCTCGTTCAATCAGGTCGAGGGCAATTTCGCTTTTGCCGATGCCGCTTTTGCCGACAAACAACAAACCCACGCCGTAAACATCGACAAACGAACCATGAACATTTGCTTGAGGGGCGAATTGGTCATCCAAGAACTCGGAAAGCCTATAGAAAGCTTTTGTGGTATCGAAAGGGGTAGTGAAAACCGCTATGTTGCTTTCGTTGGCAATTTCGAGCAGCTCCGGTTCGAGTATATAACTATTAGAGCAGATGATGCAAGGAATTGGAAACGAAGCAATCGTTTTGAACGCTTTCAGCTTTTCTTCGAAATTGAGGCTTTTCAGATATACAATTTCCGTATTGCCAAAGATTTGCACACATTTATAGTTGAAAATGCCGACATAACCGGCAAGCGCCAGCTGCGGACGATATAGGTTCTTATTAATGATTTCGTTTTTAAGACCCACTTCGCCGTTTAACTTTTCTAATTTTATCGGCGATTGCAGCAGCACTTCTACCGGGATATTCTTCGGGGTCATCGTTTGAACATTGTCAATAGCGCTCATATTATTCCTTAGGAAAAAAATATGAAAATAACAAAAAAGGGGGCAAAAAACAACCCCCTTTAATGATTTAAGTTAGAAATTTATATTTTTTGTTCTTTTGTTTTTCTTTTTCTTAATTGCCTTACGATTTTGTCTTCAGACGAGCCAAGACTTTTGAGAAAATCATCCGTTGTTTCTTTGGCAACAATTGTGTTACCTTGCACCCGCACTTCGATTTCCACTATTTTATTAAAGTTCTCTTCAGTAAATTCCGCTTTATAGCTCGTTATACGGTCATTGAATTTCTCAAATCTTTTTGCCGCATCCATTGCAGCTTCGTGAAGCGCGGGATTTGATTCCGTGTGTCTGAATGTTACTTGTGATTTCATATTTGCCTCATAAATTTCAAATTAAAGAAATAATGATTAGTTATACAAGTCCCCAAATTTTTTTCAGCAGCTTAAAAAAACAAGCTGCAACCTACTTTTTGCTCAGCCTATGCTGTTATTGCGTTCTTTCCTTTCTTGTTGATTAATATTTTTGTTACATTGAAACTAACTCCTATATGAAAACCGATATAGTAAGGAAATATTGTATAAGACTCAGACAAACTTTTCGAAGGATGTTCTATCTGTTGAGCTAATTCCGAAAAAATTTCAATGTTGCGGTGTACGTAAGTAAAGCGTAATTCAGGAGTTAAGCTCTCGAAGAAATTATCTTGACTATCGCGGTCGAACCTTAGGTCGACTCCAGCTGCCAGCCTGATAGTCGGACAAACATGCACGGCGCTGTAGATGCTGCCGCCATTACGAATCCAATTTTTAATTTCTGGGTTGACAACTTCATCCCATTCAATTTTACACAAGGTTATACCGGCTCCGAAACTGACAAAGCTGCGAAACTGCGATGAATAGGGTATTAAATCCAATGCTATAATTATCGGAACAGATTGAATCTTAATATCTTCGATATAATTTCTTTTATATTCCTTAAGCTCAACAGTTTCTAAACCTTGAAACGCATCCCGAAACCATGTGTTAGTCCAATCCATCATTATAGAAAAACGATATCCTGGAAAAAAAATTAGCTGCAAACCAAGACTTAAATGTGGATAAAGTGTGAATTTAACATTGCTCTGGTTAATATTGCTTTTATAAGTATTAATAAAACCGTCGGGATTAGGCGTATAGCACGTTCCAAGGCTAAAAACAAAGTAGGATTTGGTTGAGCTGTTATCTTGAAACAAGCTGTCGTTTGAGCATTTCAGTTCGCAGTAGCAGATAAACAATCCACTGAGGAAAACATAAAGGAATAATATAACTCTTTTAAAGTCTTTTCTATATAGAATTATCAATTTTCTGCTGATTATCATAAATCAAAATTTTCAATAATACTAATCAAAATATCAATAATACCGTCATTAAACCTTATTCGTTTAGTTCAATTGTTGAAATTTTACAAATTTCATCAAATACATAATCACACAGTTATTATAAGAAATTTTTTTCAATAAAGCAAGCAT
>CAYLSY010000142.1:0-6903 GCA_964386275.1 uncultured Hyphomicrobiales bacterium | reverse complement strand
TATTAAGTTTTTCGTATCTTTCATTTCTTTTGTTTAAGTGTAACTATTTATTATTGATTATTATTGATTTTTTTGAGTAAGAAAAATTTGTTTAATCTAAAATATAATAATGAACTTCAAATAATAATGAACTTCATATTTGGAAAAATGCCTTAAGAAGACTTAATTTGCATTTTCTATTCCAAACAATATATTTTTTAAAAACAAAATTAAGGAATATCCTGTAAAAAGCAATATATAATATTGGAAATTAGAAATTACTGATTACTTTTTTCGATAACACTAAGAGATTGAATATTTGTTATGATAGATAAATATATTAATGTTTACGTTCTAATTCCCGACGAGCTTCACGATTTGGCACTCGGATTTCTAAGCGGTTATAAATTTACCGGAATTGTTGAAAATTTCGACGAGCTGGTTATCACTTTTCACGAAAAAGATTGGAACGAGGAAACCCGTTGCATAATGCTCGATGCTTTATCGAAGCTGAACCCATCGGTTTGCATCGAGCGCGAAGAAGAAATCGAAGACCGCAATTGGAATGAGGAATGGGAAAGAAACGTAACCGTAATTAAAGTTAGCGATAACGTGGGAATCGCTCCTCAATGGCGCTTCGACGAGCTTGATACAAAATTCAAAATAATTATTAATCCAAAAATGTCATTCGGCACGGGCGACCACGCAACCACACGGCTTGTGTGTCTGGAACTTGAAAAATATGTCAAACCCGGCGATGTATGGTGCGATATTGGCACTGGCACCGGCGTATTGGCAATACTTGCGGTTATGCTTGGCGCAGAAAAAGTATATGCAATCGATAACAACAGCTGGTCGATTGATAATGCCCGAGAAAACTTTATTTTAAATGATGTATCATTGAAAATTGAATTATCTGCTCGGGACGTGCAAGATTATGATATACCAGAAGTTAACGGTATTATGGCAAATTTGTATTCACATCTGATTTTACCGAGTTTTCAGAAGTTTTATAATGCTCTTAAGCCCAAAAGCGGCATCCTGATTGTATCTGGAATACTCAAATATCATGGCGAAGAAATAATAGAAGCGGGGAAGAAGTGTGGTTTTGCATTACTCGATAGTATAATTGAAGATGAATGGATTGCAATAACTTTTAAAGCTTAAAAAATGATTTTTTCAGCTATTGACATTGGTACTAACACGATTTTAATGCTTGTGGCAGATGTAAAACGCGATGGTTCGTTCACTGTTCTTCGCGACGAGCAATCAATTGCTCGACTTGGTGAAAATCTTTCTGTTTCAGGTGTAATTTCCGATGCAGGTATAGGCAGAGCCATTGAGATTCTTGACAAGTACAAAGCTATCAATTCTGCTTTCGGAGTTAATCGGATTTGCGTCGTTGCAACTGCAGCCATGAGAAGCGCTAAAAACAGGGATTCCGTTGCCGAAGCTCTATCAAAATCAATAGGCGCTGAAATTCAAATCATTCCCGGCGAAGAAGAAGCCAGATTGAGCTTCATAGGTGCGGTAAACGATAATGATAAGAGCTATGTGCTTGATATCGGAGGCGGCAGCACCGAAATGATACTCGGCTCAAATTCCGAAATTATCGATAAATTCAGCTTTCCTATTGGCGCTGTAAAACTTACTGAAACAATTTTAAAGCAAAGCCCTCCTAAAGCAGAACAAATCAAGGATGCTATCAAGAAAGTCGATTCTATTTTTTCTTCGAAATCGATTCCTAAAGAACAAAGAAAATTATACGATGTAGCAGGAACCGCCACAACACTTGCCCAAGCCGCACAAAAGCTAAATTTCTTTAATCCTGCATTAATTGATGGTTATAACTTAACTGTTAAGGAAATTAATGAATTGATTTGGTCGTTTTCGAATCTGACATCAATTGAAATCGCAGAAATTTATAATATTCCAAGAATGCGTGCCGACGTTATTTTAGCGGGTTCTTTAATTCTATATTGCGCATTGAAGTATCTGAATCTAAACTCATGCGAAGTAAGTATAAAAGGCTTACGCTATGGTGTTTTAAAGAAAATGATTGCCGATGAATTTGATGAAGAATTGTAGCCTTGTAACTATCTTCCTTCTCATGGTGTCTAAAACAATAGTATTGCTTATATGAGTTCATCTATACAAAAGCAATCGAATAATTCGATTGCAAACGAGAAAAGAATCTGGACAATAATTGATATTATTCGTTGGGGCGCTGATTTTTTCGAAAAGAAAGGCATTGAATCGCCCCGCTTGACAACTGAACTAATTTTATCACATATTTTGGGCTACAGCCGGTTGGAAATATATTCCAATTATGATAAACCACTGACCGGCGAAGAACTTGCAAAAGTGAAAGACGCCGCATTAAGACGAGCCGCCCACGAGCCGCTGCAGTATATCTTGGGTATTACTGAATTTATGGGTTTACCGATTATATTGAGCGGTAAATCATTGATTCCGAGACCAGAAACTGAATTGTTGGTTGACATTGCAGTCAAGAATAGCGGCTTGCGCGAAGGATTGTCAGTACTCGACATTGGCTGCGGCAGCGGTTGCATCTCAATCGCTCTGGCAAAAATGCTGCCCAGTTCAAATATAATCGGAATTGACATTAGCGACGATGCGATAAACGACTCAAAACTGAATGCTCAAGCCAATGAGGTTAATAATGTTGCTTTCTTTAAAAGCGATATATTGAAAGTAACTCCTAAAAGGAAATATGATATTGTTGTTTCGAATCCGCCATATATTTCTAAGGAAGAATTTGATAAACTCGAACCCGAGGTAAACAAATTTGAGCCTAAAGATTCGTTGACAGACAATGCAGATGGGTTTACATTTTTTAGACGATTCGCGGAACTATTTCCATTAATTTTAAATGAAAACGGAGTATTTTATACTGAAATAGGGTATAAACAATCTGAAGTAGTAACTGAATTATTCGAAAACAAAGGGTTTATAACCAAAGTTTACAAGGATTTAGCCGGTATCGACAGGATTGTCGAAGGAAAACTGAAATGATAGATGGCATTAGCCGCTTTTTTTTTATTCAATGTGAATAAAAAATATAGGTTTAATTAATCGTATTTAATTTTTCTTAATATTAACATTTAATATTGATATATGGTTATCTAGAAATTGAAAATACGAGCCAAACTTACTTAAATTGATAGACAAAAAAATATTACCTAAACATTAACAAATTTTTTTTAAATTTGAAGATTGTATTAGCAAAAATATTTTTTTTCATTACGAAAGAGGTTCTCCGATGTCTCAGATTAAAATTGAAGAACAAATCGGTGGTACAATCCTTCATTTAAAGGGGCAATTTATTGGTGGCGAAGAAACCGATAAGCTAAGGGAAGCCCTAAAGGAAATAGCCGAACAAAAGAAAAACAAGCTCATTATCAACTTGGAAAAAACAACGTATTTAAATTCGACGGCGCTGGGCGTGATGATTTCAGCCCATGCCAACTTTGTTAAACGAAATGGAAAAATTGTGCTTTGCAACGTTAGTAAATCTATCGAAAATATCTTTGTCATCACAAAGTTAACATTGGTGTTTCCGATATGCGGCACTTTGGACGAGGCAGTAAAAGTTGTTGCTGAATAAAAAATATCCTGCAATTCTGCAATTTCTTTGATGCGGTTGATAATGTGAAGTTGATAATGTAAAAAAAGGCATGCTGAGCGAATCTTAGTATTTATTATTAAGATTGGAGCTGAGTTCTTTGCTTTGCTGCTAATAACATCTTTATGTAGAAGGATTTTAAATTGTTTTTTTACAACAGATAATATTGTTATTAGTTGAATGAGATTATGTAGATTGAAATTAAAAGTTATCAATCAGCTATTATTTTTAATACAATATATTACATCATAAGTGAGGTTTTTTTATGAAAAATTGGTTTAATATTGTCGTTATCATCATAGCAATGGCAATAGCGTTTACAATTTATTTTGCCGTTTTCGGCGCTCCCAGCAACTTTCAAGATGAAGCCAAGAAGGTCCCTCAAGCAGGAAATATCTTAGGTATGATTTACACAGGCGGTCCTATCGTCGCAATACTAATCGGACTTCTAATCCTTTCAATTACATTCACTTTCGAGCGTATTTTCTCAATAGGCAAAGCCCGCGGAACCGGTGATATATCTATATATATCAAGAAAACGCTCGACCACTTGCAAAAAGGCAACTACGACGAAGCATTGAAAGAATGCGAAAAACAACGCGGCAGTCTAGCAAACATAATGCGAACCGCAATCGAGCGTTACCGCGACGTTGAAAAGGACCCGTCAATCGACAAAGAAAAGACCATGAGCGAAGTGCAGCGCGTCATCGACGAAGCTACCAATTTGGAAACACCGCTCTTGGAAAAGAATCTGGTCATTTTGTCCACAATTGCATCAACATCTGTATTGTTCGGACTTTTGGGAACGACAATCGGTATGATTCGCGCATTTGCCGCATTCGGCGAAAAGCAAGGCTCAGTCGATGCTGTTTCGCTGGCTATCGGTATTTCCGAAGCTTTGTATAACACTGCCGGCGGTCTTGGCGCAGCCATTATTTCTATTATTGCTTATAACTTCTTTACGACTAAAGTTGATAATTATGTCTATATGATAGACGAAGCAATTTTGAGCGTAACACAATTATTTACAATCAAGCTGAAAAAATAACGGAGGCTCGAAGTGCCGAAAATCAAGAAAAAAAGAATGGGGTTTGCAATTGACATGACCCCGCTCGTTGATATAACATTCTTGCTTTTGACCTTTTTGATGTTCACAGCTAAATTCAAATCCGAGTCGGAAAGCGAACAGAAATATCAGGTGATGCGTCCGAATTCAACGCTTGATACGACTAAAGTTCCGGAAAAGGACTTGGCAAGAGTAATGATTACTATCGACAAAAAGAATCCGACTGATACCGTTATGCTTCTTTATATCTCGAATGAAGATGATAGAATGAAGCTTGCCCAAATGCAGCCTGAACTCGCCGGCGGTTTTGCTACCGACCAGTTTGTCGCTGTCGATACGACTAAGCTTGATTTATTGACTCGCGCCATAATGAAAGTCAATCCTAATATAACGGTGTCGATTGACGCCGACAAGGAAGTCAGCTTCTCGTGGGTTTATACGGCTATGCAGTCGATGAGCAGCAATTTGAAGCTACGCAACTTGAAATATAAGTATTTCAGAGTTGTTACGCTGCCCAAAGCAGATTAATACAATTAAAAATGCTACAGTAAATATGTACAGGAGATAAATTATGGCAGGTGGCGCAGCGCTCAGCGCTCCTCAGAAAGTAAAAAGAGGAAAACAAAGCAAAAGAAAGAAAAAAGCTCGTATCGGCTTCCATCTTGATACGACTCCGCTTGTGGACATCACATTTCTTTTGTTGACGTTTTTCATGTTCACAACAACGATGTTGAAGCCTCAAACCATGGATATGTCTATTCCTGCCGAAAATACTCAGCAGGTCGAAATTAAGGCAAAGATTATGTTTACTGTTCTTGTTCGCGAAGACGGTAGTGTGTTTTACTATAGAGAAGTTCTAAAAAAAGAGAGCATCAAGCCAATAACCAATATGAACGAGCTTGAAGGTATTGCCGTAAGCGAAAATTTGAATCCCGACCCTGAAGTATTGAATAAATTATTAACTGTTCTCAGGGTTGATGATAATGCAAAATGGGATAAAGTTGTCGAAGTACTCGATGCACTCAACAGAGCAGAGTTGAAAATCACTGAAAAACTTCCGCAAGGCATGGTTAGAGCGCGAAAATTCAACATGACAGCTATTTCACAAGAAGAAAAAGATATGATAAAGGATATGTAATATGGCAAATACAACTGCAATCGCGGCTGATTTAAATCAGCTACAGAATTACGGCTTCAAGGAACTTAAGATTTGGATTCGAAAGAATACATTCAAAGCCTTAATCGTTTCTTTATCGGTATTTATCTTGTTATTGCTCCTTTATATATTATATGACAAACTCAATCCACGAGTCGAAGAAAATGTCAGCCTTCTAGCTAAGACCGACATGGTTTTCATTCCTCCGCCGGATGAGCAAAAAGATAAACCCATTGAACTCGATATTTCCGAGATAAAACCGGAAGTAGTGCTTATCGGTACAACTGTTGTCGCCGGAAACCCAATCGCCGTACCTGACGCTATGATTCGAGAAGAAGTTGAATTTGCGTCAGCCGCCGATATGGCAGCTGCAACTGCAATAAAAGGCGATTTGGACTTGACCAAACTTGGCGACGACGACTTATCCAACCTTACTCAACATAACCTTAATGTTCAGAATGCGCCTCCTTCGGATGATATTCCAAGTTCTGATAAATTTATTGCCGTTGAGCAAGAACCCAAATGGGATGAATCAGAATTGAAAAAGAATGTTATATATCCGGATATGGCAAAGAGAGCAAATATTGAAGGTCAAGTTATACTAAATGTATTTGTTGATAAAACAGGCAAGGTTAAGAAAATCGAGCTGGTGAAGAGTGATTCAGACATGCTAATTGAAGCGGCAAAAAACGCTATTTTAAAAACTACGTTTACTCCCGCTATTCAGAACGGACAACCGGTTGGGTGTTGGGTTACTATGCCGATTAGATTCACTATGAAAAGCAGATAACATGAATTATTGAATTATTGGATTAGTAATATTTTTGATAATTCTTCATAAAAAAACGTTGTATAGACCATTTCTATACAACGTTTTATTTTTATTGTACGGAAAAATCTTTTGGGAATAACAAATCTTTTTAATAATTTATTTCAGATTTATATGTTTAAGTGGATTTTCAGTATGTTTTAATATTATATGAACTACAGATCTGACAATAAAAGACCCATGTTAAACGGTAAGACGATAATTACTTTTTTTTACTCATAACTCAT
>CAYLSY010000141.1:2605-6910 GCA_964386275.1 uncultured Hyphomicrobiales bacterium | reverse complement strand
AAGATACTCGCTAAATAATTAAATTATTTATTAATTACGAGAATTATTATATAGAATATTTTCGACTATTTTGGAGAATGAATTAACCGGAGCGCTATGATTTTTGAACTACTTGCTAATAAAAACAAATTTTTTAGCAACCACAAAAAATAGGAGTTAAAATGAAACGGACTAATGGAAAAGCCCGCGCTCTTGCTTCAGTATCAAAAACTACAGCATTGGTAAATTCACTTCCGAGCGAGCCGGAAAGGAGTTTTAAAATGGATTTGGCATATCAGATTGAAAATCTGTTCAAGACAGACCGCAAAAAATTCCTTGGCTTCATACGACAAAGAGTCAGAAGCCAAGAAGAAGCTGAAGATATATTACAAGATGTTTTCACCAATGTGCTTGCCGCTTCGGCAAATGTGCAAAAACCCATTGAAAACATTGCCTCATGGGTATTTACGGCAGTTCGCAATCGTATTATCGATTCTTATCGCAAGAAAAGAGCCGAGACTTTTTCCGATATTCAAACTCCGGGCCAGATTGACGATGGCTCTGATTCATTCGAAAACTTCATCAGCGATTTTTCGAACAGTCCAGAAACCGATTTGATGCGGAAAACGATTTGGGATTCTGTTCAAACCAGTTTGGGCGAACTTCCCGAAGAACAGCGCGACGTTTTCGTTAAGAATGAATTTGAAGGCGTTTCCTTCCGCGAAATGAGCGAAGAAACTGGTATAAATATCAACACTTTACTGGCACGCAAGCGCTATGCTGTTTTGCATCTGCGCAGAAGACTGAAAGACCTCTATTCCTCGATAAATGAGAATTAGAATTCATTAAATTTATTTAAATCAAGCCCTGTCGAAAGAATCGGCAGGGCTTTTTTTTTATGCCATTATGACATATTAGCGAAATAATGGCGTAATTATATGTCATAGTTGCGTATTCAAAAATGTGTTGTGTTTAAAAAGACACATGAGAAAAAAAATTCACACTTTTTACAAAAAATCAGTAATTAACTTTTTTTAATGAAAATTAAATTTGTATATTTGTAATATAATCAAAAATTCATCAATATTAATATACTCCTGACGTTCGATGGGACGAAACAGCATTTGAGCTAAATTGTTTCATTTATGATTATAATAATTAATTCATAAAAAATTAATTATTATGAATTTTCAAGCAGTATCAGAGTAAAATTTGTATGGCGGGAAGATTATTTACGAATATAAAACCGATTCATCTATCTCTAATATCCGGAGTATTGCTTGCATTATCTTATCCTCCGCTGCCGTGCTATTTATTTGCGTTTATCGGATTGGCGCCGTTACTCTATGTTTACGAAGAGAAACCCCGTCATCCTTTGTTGCTGACTTTACTATCATTTTTTATATATCATACTGCATCCAATTGGTGGATAAGCAGCTGGCAAGCCAATACTGACCCTTATCTGCTTATTTCGGGATTGGCAATCGACCTAGTGCATCCGTTCTTCTTTCTTGTCCCGATGGGTATCTATAGGGTTGTCCGCTCTAAATTAGGCTTGACGAAAGCCTTAATCGCTTTTCCTTTCATCTGGACAGCATTCGAATGGGCGCATTCTTTGGGCGATTTGGGCTATCCATGGCTGTCGCTTGGCTATACTCAAATGTATAACTACTTTTTTGTGCAAGCGGCTGACATCGCCGGCGTTTGGGGCTTGAGTTTCCTGATTGCAGCCTGCAATGCAGTTGTTTTTGCTCTGATTATAAAGCTGCGTAACAATAGCGAAACACGCACAAAACTGTTCAAAGAGCCATACACGATTCTTCTTTGCGTCCATATCGTAATACTGCTTTTCATACCGGTGATATACGGTGTTATTAGAGTATCTAATTTAAATTTAAATGAAACTGAAAAAAAAATAAACTTTTCAGTCGTTCAACCAAACATCGACCCATGGCAAAAATGGGTCGCAGACCCGATGAGCCAGATTGGAAAATACAAGCAATTGCAAGATAGCTTGATTCAAGCACAAGGAAAAGCCCCAGATGTTTCGGTGTGGAGCGAAACGGCGATAACTTATTTAAATACCGATATTAATTTGAATCATAACCTTGTTTTCCTGAACGACTGGCTTGATTCGAATAAAATGTCGCTGCTTACAGGATTTACCGATATGGTTCTTTTTGACGAAAAACCAGCGAATTCCCCTACCGCTCGTTATTGGCCCGCAAAAGGCAAATATTATGAATCGTATAATTCGGCAATACTGCTGAACCCTGATTCTGTCAGCCGTTTCAAACCACAAATCTATCATAAAATGCGATTAACGCCATTCGGCGAACGCTTGCCTTATGCAGAGTTATTCTCGTTTGCCATTAGCTGGTTCGAATGGAACGTCGGTATCTCCTCATGGAGCAAAGGCAATGAGCAAAAGAATTTAATACTCCGCAACGGAGTCATCGAAGCCAAAATAGCGCCTATAATCTGCATCGAATCTATTTATCCGGATTTTGTGCGTGGTTTTACCGCAAAAGGCGCCGACGTTTTGACAGTTATAACAAATGACGGCTGGTATGACTATACTTATGGGCCTGAGCAGCATTTCCAAATTGCCGCAATGAGAGCAATCGAAAATCGTAGATATCTTGTTCGCTGCGCCAACACCGGTGTATCAGGTTTTATTAGTCCAACTGGAAAAACCATTAAAAAAGCTCCACAATATACATCAATAGCAGTATCAGAAAGCATTCCACTGATTAATACAAAGTCTTTGTATGTTGAGATAGGCGATTTGCTGCCTCAGATTTGTTCTTTTGCAACACTTGTTCTATTTTTCTTCAGCATTATCTACCGAAAAAAAATCAAAATCGAACCTTATTAAAATACAATAAAAAAGATTTTGCTTTTATTAAGTAAATTCTTTATCTTACTAAAGTAATTAATAATATATAATGTTGGCGATTACACAGATTTGGAAAATCGACAAATTCCGAATCTATCCCCAAAAAAATGTATTGCTCTTGACGAATTTTTCAGCGAGGCATTAATGAAAAAAGAAGCCGCACTTTTCAAATATGAATCTTCCATTAATGAAATCCTTGAAATAGCCTACAGTTTTCAAAAATGCAGAGTGCTTTTGACTGCATGCGAATTGGATATCTTTTCAATAATTGGCGACGGTTCGAGAAGTATCGAAGCTTTAGCAGCCGAAACAGGATGCGACCCGAAAGCGCTGGAAAGACTTATGCATGTGCTTTGCTCGATGTCATTAGTCGAAAAGGTTGAAGACGCATTCAGTGGCAAAGAAGTCTATTCGAACAGTCCGATTGCGCGGGATTTATTGGTAAGAGGCAAGCCGAACTATATGAGTAACTTGCGTCATTTAAACAAGCTTTGGAATGTATGGAGCGGTTTGACCGAGGCAATCAAATCTGGCAGCCGGCCTGAATCAAATAAAAAAATCCTATCGAAGGCCGAATTGGAGGACTTTATTTCCGCAATGAATTGGCGCGCTCAAAAGCAAGCGCCGGAAATTGTGCGAATGATGAATTTCGAGCGCGTTTACTCGGTCCTAGACTTGGGCTGCGGCTCCGGAGCTTTTGCAATTGAAATCAAACGGCAATATCCCGATATTAAAGTATTCGCCTACGATAAGCCCGAAGTTGTTCCAATTACAGAAAAATACATTGAAATGGCTGGACTTACAGGTGAAATTGATATTATTCCGGGCGATTTTCTGAAAGACGATATTCCGGGTATTTATGATATCGTTTTCATGTCGCAAGTCATACATTCCAATAGCACTTGGAAAAATATTGAACTTGCGAGCAAGCTTTACGATAACCTTACCGCTACTGGACAATTGGTAATTCATGATTTTCTTATTAACGAAGACAGGATTTCTCCTCAGTTTTCATCTTTGTTCTCGCTGAATATGCTGGTCAACACTGAAGACGGAGATGTATACTCTTTCACCGAAGTATGTATTATGCTGAAAGAGGCTTGGTTTTCAGAATTTCGAAGGATGGTGTCTTCGATGGGTTCAGATTTAATAATCGCTATGAAGTAATGCTTTTTATTGACAAGTATTATTTAAGTAATTCATTCTAACATAAAGAAAAATTATAATAAATAAATTGTGCATATCTTTTTAATACAAATTGTTTATGCCTGAAAAGTGGCAATCGCTACCTAAATCGCCACTTATTCTTATACAATAATGATACACAAAGAATTATATAAAACCTTCATCGACAAAGCCCCATTCGGAGTATTGATTATTCAAAAACTGAATGGAAGCAAAGATTGCCGTTCTGATTTTTTAATGCT
>CAYLSY010000141.1:0-2576 GCA_964386275.1 uncultured Hyphomicrobiales bacterium | reverse complement strand
AATAGATTTCTTGAAATCTTTAGCATTAAAGCAGAAGACATAATCGGGAAAAAAGCCAATCAATTAAGTGAAATTAGCAATAAATTGCTATGCGACTTCTTAAATAAAGTCATTGATAAAAGCTCGTGGAATAAGAACAATGAACTTGAATTATTTTGCGAAGAACTTGGCAAGTGGTTGATTATACAAGAAATTCACATTGGAAACGATTTCTATTCTTATTTAATAGAGGATATTACCGAAAGGAAAGAAGCGGAAAATAAGTTTCTAATGACACAATTTGCTATGGATTACGCAGCCGACAGTATAGTTTGGGTTGATGAAAACGCAACTATTGTGTATGTTAATGACGCCATGAGCAAATCATTGGGATATGATTCAGCAGAACTAATCGGGAAAAAAATATTCGAGATAGCCCCAGATTTTTCGGTAAATAATGTTGAAAACCACAAAGCAGAATTGAAAAGAGAAGGCAGACTGGTATTTGAATCTCGTCTAATAAAAAAGGATAGCAGCATAATTCCAGTGGAAATCAGCACGAATTATACGAATTTCGAAGGAAGTTTTCGTGCTTGCGCTTTTATCAGGGATATAACCGAAAGAAAGAATGCTGAAAATGCTTTAAAAGCCAGCGAGGAACAATATAAAAAGCTATTTCAGACAGTGCCTGACATCATTATAATGACTGATATTAACGGTATTATCACTTATATTAACAATTCTAGATTCTCTTCACTTCCCGATTTAAAAACTGAAAATATAATTGGAACTAACATTTTCTCATATATAGCTCCCAAGGACCAAGCCAAGGCGCTTCAAAATTTTGAATTAATGTTCGATAGGCCACTTGGTGTACAGGAATACCAACTTTTATTCGAAAATGGAAAAGTCATTGATACCGAAGTAAACGGCGACGTAACTTGGGATTCTTCAAATAAACCTATCGGTATGGTTTATGTTATTCGAGACGTTACAAAGAAAATAGAAATTGAAAGAGCGCTGATCGATAGCGAGAAATTAATTATTAAGGAACAAAAATTCAACCAATTGCTTCTCGATACTTCGCCTGCATTTATTGCAGCAACTGATGCTGAAGGCAAGATTATAAAAATGAACAAGGCATTATTGGATATTCTTGAATATACTCCAGAAGAAGTTTTAGGATTGGATTTTGTTAAAACGTTTGTTGCTGAAGATGAGCAAAGCCGCATCATGTCACTTGTTTCTCAGGATAAAACCGATAATGTTACTTTCAGCTACGAAAACAGTATCGTAAGCAAATCCGGCAAAAAAATTCTTGTTCAATGGTGCGGCAAAAGAGTTATAGATAGCGACGACAATAGTATCTTCGTGGGAATTGGCATTGATATAACTCAACAGGAAAAAGCCCAAAGAGCATTAATTGAGAGCGAAGAACGCTTTAGAAGCATATTTCAAAACGCATCCATCGGATTATATCGAACCACGCCCGACGGCAGGATATTGATGGCAAATCCAACAATTGTAAAAATATTAGGATATAGTTCTTTCGAAGAACTGAGCGATGTTAATCTCGAGAATTCCGGATATGCCATTCAAGCTCAACGCAAAGAATTTAAAAAATTACTTATTGAAAAAGGCGAAATAAAGAATTTCAACTCAGCATGGAAACGAATTGACGGCTCGGTCGTTTACATTCGTGAAAGCGCAAAAGCATTCTTTAACGAGGATGGTTCTGTGAAGTATTACGAAGGCACTGTCGAAGATATTACCGAACAAAAAATTGCCGAACAGCAGCTAAGAGAAAGTGAAGAACGTTTTAGGAACATGACCGACCTTTTGCCCCAAACAGTTTTTGAGACAGACTTAAACGGAAATTTGACATTTGTTAATCAATCGGCTTACGTAACGTTTGGATATGACGAAATCGATTTTCTAAAAGGTTTGAATTGCTTCGATATGATTATTCCCGAAGACAGAGAAAAAGCACGGGCTGAATTCACCAAAAACATTACTGAAAATCTTTCGAGCGCAAAAGAGTATAATTTGCTTAGAAAGGATGGCACTACTTTTGCAGCCATTGTTTTTTCAAATGCAATTATAAAAAAAGGTACAGCCTGTGGCTTAAGAGGAATTGTTATCGATATCTCAGACAGGAAATTGGCCGAAGACGAAATCCGAAGAATGAATGAGGATTTGGAGATAATTGTCGAAGAAAGAACCTATGAGCTTAACGAAGCTATACATATAATTGAGGAATCCAACATAGAACTGAAAATTTTAAACGAAAGTATTGCCAAAGAAGCAGAAAAATTATTAAGACTTAACACAAAATTAGCTGAATCCGAATCAGAATTGAAAATTGCCAATCAAACAAAAGACAAGTTCTTCTCAATTATTGCGCATGACCTGAAAAATCCTATCGGTTCCATTAGAAACCTGCTCGAACTTATTGTCCTTCACGGCAAGAGCTTGGAAACCGAAGAGATTGACAAATTAATTAATACTGCGTATAAAGCTTCGATAAACACTTTTGAATTATTGGAAAACTTAATGGAATGGGCAAGAATTCAAAGGTGTAAAATCGATTTTAAACC
>CAYLSY010000140.1:0-6921 GCA_964386275.1 uncultured Hyphomicrobiales bacterium | reverse complement strand
TCGAAACGGATATCGACCTCATCAAAAACAATGCCGACCACATGTTGGCAAAGGGTTTGATTGAACGCATCGGCAGCCAGGCAATTATCACTTTCCAAGCTGAAGGCAAGCCGCCTCTGAAGCAAGCCACCGCAATTCGCGACCACAGAGCAGCATTGCTTTATGCAATCAAATGGATAACAGACGAAAATACCGGTATTCCGGGAATTAAGGACGTTGAAGACATACACGCAATCGGCCACCGATGCGTTCACGGCGCCGAACGTTTCAAAAAATCAGTTCGCATCGACAGCGACGTTATCGCCGGAATCGAAGAGTGCATCGACCTTGCGCCGCTGCATAACCCCGCGAACTTGAAAGGTATTTATGCCGCCCGCGAAGTTTTCGGTCCGTCTGTGCCTCATGTTGCGGTATTCGATACATCGTTCCATTCGACTATGCCTGAAACAACTTATCTCTACGCAATTCCATACCAGCTTTACCGCCGTTTCAAAATCAGAAAATACGGCTTCCACGGCACTTCGCACCGCTATATTGCCTATCGCTATAGAATTTTAACCGGCAAAGAGCGCGAAGACACAAACATTATAACTCTCCACCTCGGCAACGGTTCGTCTGCCTGCGCAATCAAAGGCGGATTTTCCGTCGATACATCGATGGGCATGACTCCGCTCGACGGATTGATGATGGGCACTCGCTGCGGCGACATCGACCCCACTGTCATCGATTTCTTGATTCACAAGGAAGGCACTTCGGTTGACGAAGTCTTCTCGGTTTTGAACAAACGTAGCGGCGTTCTCGGCATTTCCGGTTTGACCAACGACATGCGCGACCTGCTCGAAGAATGGCACGAACACAAAGACCGCCGCGCCAACTTGGCTATCGATATGTTCTGCAATAGAATTAAAAAATATATCGGCGCTTATATTGCCGAGCTCAATCAATGCGACGCAATCTGCTTCACAGCAGGTATAGGCGAAAATTCCGCCGAAATCCGCAGCAGAGTCTGCACCGGTATGGATTTTTTTGGTATTGAACTCGACGAGGAACTCAATAAAAAAGCATACGGCGGCAAGGAAATGAAAATCAGTTCGCCGAATAGCAAAATCGAAGTTTATGTTATTCCGACAAACGAAGAGCTAATCTTGGCTCGCGACACTCTCAGAGTGGTTCTAAACGTTCCGCGTATTTGGTAAGAGATTAATATTCAAAAATAGAAACTTAGGAGAGCAAAAATGACTTTTACGGAAACAATGAGAGCCAAAGCATCGGAACTCAATCTGAGAGTTGCTTTTCCCGATGCCGAAGACAAACGCACTATTCAAACCGCCGCTTATTTAAAAGCGCATGGTATTGCCCGTCCTGTCTTGGTCGGCAATCCAGATAAAATCAAAGAAACCGCCGCAGGTGTCAATATTGACTTAAACGGAATTGAGATTGCCGATCCTGTGGAGTCGCCTAATTTAAAGAATTATGCCACAATGCTTTACGATAAACGCAAGGCAAAAGGCATGTCCGAAGAGCAAGCGCTCGAAACCGTCAAGAATCCTCTATATTTTGCTGGCTTCATGCTCGAAACCGACGACGTTCAGGTAGTTGTAGGCGGAAACGTCTCTTCGACCGGCGACGTGATTCGCGCCGCTATTTTCACAGTCGGTGTCGCCGAAGGTATTTCGATTGTCAGCAGCTATTTCATCATGGTATTGCCCGAACGCATGCTCTGCTTTGCAGATTGCGCCGTTAATCCCGACCCAACTGCGCCGCAATTGGCAGACATCGCGATTTCATCGGCACGCAACTTCCAAGCCGTTACAGGCGAAGAACCCCGAGTGGCAATGCTTTCGTTTTCAACCAAAGGCAGCGCTTCGCATCCTGACGTTGATAAAGTCGTCGAAGCCACAAAAATTATCAAAGAAAAAGCTGCCGACATCATGGTCGACGGTGAAATGCAAGCCGACGCAGCACTTATCGCTTCAATCGGCGAGCGCAAATGTCCGGGTTCGCCCGTTGCAGGCAAGGCAAATGTTATGGTATTTCCAGACTTGAACTCGGGTAATATCGGTTATAAGCTCACGGAGCGTTTGGCTGGCGCAGAAGCCGTCGGACCAATCGTTCAAGGCTTGAAAAAGCCCTATTGCGACCTTTCGCGCGGCTGCTCGGTGGACGATATGATTAACGTTGCGGCTATATGCAGTTTGATGGCAAAGAAATTAGTGTAATGTTAGCTTTATAGGTGGACATCCACTTTAATAGTGGATTTCACTTATTTTAAAATTTAAACTTTAAAAATAAAAAAGTAAAATTATAGGTAGAAAATGGCTATAGTATTAAACGGAAGCGGATTGACGATAGAAAAACTCGTCGCAGTGGCGCGTTTCGGCGAAAAAGTTGAATTAGCGCCGGAAGCAGTCGAACGGATTAAAGTTTGCCGCGCAATGCTTGAGGAAAAGATTCAGGCACACGAAATAATGTACGGCGTCAACACCGGAATCGGCGAATTTTCGGAAATCGTACTAAACGACGAGCAGGTGAAGGAATTTCAGAAGTATTTGATTTATAATCATTCCGCCGGAATTGGAGACCCTGCTCCAATCGAATATGTTCGCGGAGCAATGGTCGGCCGCATCAATGTTCATGCTCACGGCAACTCGGGCTGCCGTCCGGAAATTACTCAGACTCTTGTCGATATGCTCAATAAAGGCGTTACGCCTTATGTTTGCCAAAAAGGCTCAGTCGGAGCTTGCGGCGATTTGGCGCCGATGTCTCAGATAGCGCTGCTGATGATGGGCGAAGGACATGCTTACTACAACGGCGAACTTTTACCCGGCAAAGTCGCGTTCGAAAAAGCAGGCATCGAAGTGCCGGGTTTGCAGGCACGCGACGGTTTAGCGACAATCAACGGCTCTAACCTGTTGACGGCGATGAGCGCAATACATCTCTACGACTTCAACAATTTGCTGAAACAAGCGGAAATTGCCGCCGCAATGTCGCTCGAAGCCTTGCTGGCAAACATGAAGCCTTATGATATTCGTTTGCACAAGATTCGCGGATTTGCCGGCGCTTGCCGCTCGGCATCGGCTATCAAGAAGTGCCTCGAAGGCAGCGATTTATTAACCGGCAAAATGAAAACCAAAGTGCAGGACGCTTATTCGATGCGTTCGACACCGCAAGTTATTGGCGCGGCACACGATGCTCTGGCTTATGCCCGCTCGCAAGTCGAAATCGAATTGAACGGCGTCGGCGACAATCCGATTTTTATACCTGAAGACCGTATAACATTGACTGGCGCGAATTTCCAAGGAACACCAGTGGCAGTGCCGATGGATATGGCTGGAGCTGCTGTTACAATGGTATGTGTTTTGAGCGAACGCCGGCTGAATCGCTTGCTGAATCCTGCATTGAGTGTAGGTTTACCTGCATTTTTAACAAAAGGCGCAGGAATGTTCAGCGGAATGATGCTTAGCCAATATACTGCGGATTCGCTGATTGTCGAGCAAAGAATTTTGTCAAATCCAGCATCGATTCAATCGATTCCGGCAGCAGCCGACCAAGAGGATTTCGTTTCGATGGGAATGAACACCGCAATTAAAAACGGGCAAATATTGGACAACGGATATGGCGTAATCGGTATCGAGTTCATGGCAGCTGCTCAGGCGCTTGATTTCCGCAATTTCAAAAATGGTACTGGCGTAGATACTGCTCGTAAGGTAGTTCGCAAGCATGTTGATTTTCTTGATATAGACCGTCCGCTTTATCCAGACCACACAAAGATGAAGGCGCTTGTGAAAAGCTGCGAAATTTTGGAAGAAGTCGAAAAAGCGATTGGCTCGCTGGAATAAAAAATTAAATATTTATCGGAAAATCCCCCTACCCCCTTTTTCAAAGGGGGAAAAGAAGGTGGCGATTGCCACTTTGTAAAGTGGAAACAGTGTGAATCAAAAGAAATAGGCGTATAATTAAAATTATTTCATTTTTCTTATAGTAGAAATAGTACATCTTATGAACCTTCGGAATGTTTTAAACCATCCGAAGGTTTGTAAAAAAAAGTGTAATCAAAAAGCTATGCCATATAAGGCAGCATCTTCAAAGGTTTTAAGTCATAATTACAAATAAAAAGGCAACTATGCTCCTTAAATCACTAAATACGTTTATTGAAATCGCAAAAAGCAAACCCCGCAAACACATTGCCGTAGCCGCCGCCGAAGACGAGCCGGTGCTTTCGGCAATTGCGTCGGCGCGCCACGACGGAATCGCCGAACCGATTCTTGTCGGCAATTTGTCTCTGATTCGTCAATTAGCCTCGAAAATCGGATTCGATTTGAGCGGCGTTGAAATGCTCGACGAGCCTAATCCGGCTCAAGCATCGCGTCTTGCCGTTAAACTTGTCCGCGAAGGCAGGGCGGAGATTTTGATGAAGGGTTTGGTCAGCACGGCTGATTATTTAAGAGCAATACTCGACAAGGAAAACGGCTTGCGCAAAGGCGCTTTACTTAGCCACATCGGTTTTTTCGAATCCCCGAATTACTATAAATTGCTTGCTCTTACTGACGCCGCCCAAAATATTGCTCCAGATTTTGACGAAAAAGTCGGTATATTGAAAAATTCTATTGAACTATTCCATCGGCTCGGTGTCGATAATCCGAAAATCGCTTGCGTTGCCGCAGTCGAAACTGTCAATCCTAAAATGCAAACAACGCTCGAAGCGGCTGCTTTAACAATGATGAATCGCCGAAAACAAATTAAGGGTTGTATTATCGACGGTCCGCTAGCCTTTGACAATGCAGTATCGCTCGAAGCCGCCGAACACAAGGGAATTGAAAGCGAAGTTGCCGGCGATGCCGATTTAATTTTTGCGCCTAATATCGAGGTTGCTAACGCTCTTTACAAGAGTTTTACGTATTTTGCTAAAGCCACTGTGGCTGCAATTATTCTTGGAGCTGCATGTCCGGTGGTATTAACTTCGCGAGCCGATAGCGATCGTAGCAAATTGATGTCCATTGCGCTGGCTGCTTCTTATTAACTGATGAATTGTTTTTAAAATGAATTGAAGATTTGGAGAATGAATGAGAATATTAGCATTAAACCCGGGTTCGACATCGACAAAAATTGCTGTTTTTGATGATTTGAATAACATTTTGACCAAAACGCTCCGCCACAGCGTCGAAGAACTTGAGATATTCCCAAAAATAATTGACCAATATGAGTTTCGCAAAAAAATTATTATTGAATCATTGACTGATGCTGGTATTGAACTCAATTCAATAAACATTGTTGTTGGTCGCGGCGGATTGCTAAAGCCAATCCCCGGCGGCGTTTATAAAGTAAACGACGCTTTAATCGAGGATTTGCGTAAAGAAATACTTGGCGAGCATGCCTCGAATCTTGGAGGAATATTAGCGCGGGAAATCGCCAATGAAATCGGTGGAATCGACTCATTCATCGTCGACCCTGTCGTTGTTGATGAAATGGAGGACATAGCCCGTTATTCAGGTTTACCGGAACTGCCGAGAATCAGCATCTTTCATGCGCTGAACCAAAAAGCTGTGGCTCGCCGTTTTGCAAGAGAAAACAAAAAACGCTACGAAGAATTAACATTGATAGTTGTCCATCTAGGCGGCGGAATCACGGTCGGAGTACATAAAAACGGTAAGGTAATCGACGTAAACAACGGTTTGGACGGCGAAGGACCTTTTTCGCCGGAACGAAGCGGCAGTTTGCCTGTCGGAAGTCTTGTCAAGCTCTGCTATTCGAGAAAATACGAAATAGCGCAGATGAAAAAACTGATTTCGGGCAAGGGTGGCATAGTTGCATATCTCGGCACGAATAACGCTTCGGAAGTGGAAAGCAGAATCGAAAGCGGCGATGAAAATGCCTTAAAAGTATATAAAGCGATGGCTTATCAAATCTCGAAAGAAATTGGCGCTTGCTCAACAGTTGTTTCCGGAAATCTGGACGCAATATTGATTACGGGCGGATTGGCTCGTTCGGAAATGCTTGTTGAATGGATAAAAGAAAAGGTGTCGTTTATCGCTCCGGTCCATGTTTTCCCCGGCGAAGACGAGATGCAGGCGCTGGCTGAAGGAGTATATTACGCAAATATTGGCGAAATTGAGATTAAAGAATATATTTGATTCAATTTTTTTTAAATTAATTCGTCATTATTATTTTCAAGATTAGGCAAAACTAAAACAAATGGCAGAATTTGCTGACCTTCACCTGCATTCATGCTTTTCTGATGGCGTTTTAACACCTGAAGAATTGTTCGTCAAGGCTCAATCGAAAAACCTTGCAGCTATAAGCATTACCGACCACGACACGGTCGAGGGCTGTCGCAATGCTCTTACAATAAAAAGTAAATTTAACTTGGAGCTAGTCAGCGGCATTGAATTTAGCTGTTACGAAGGCGCAAAAGAGTATCATATTCTCGGTTACAACATCGATATTGAAAACGACAGACTCAATACTCTGCTTGTCGAAATGCGAAAAAGACGCGTCGTCAGGGCGCAGCGCATCATACAAAAACTTAATGAAAGAAATGTGCCGCTCGAGATGGACCATGTTCTCGAACAATCCGGCACAGCTCCGATTGCGCGTCCACATATAGCCCAAGCGATGCTGAAAAAGGGCTACATTCAATCTTTTCGCGACGCATTTTTCTGGTATCTTGCCGAGGGACGTCCGGCTTATGAACCGAAATATCAGATTTCGGCAGCGAGTATCATTGATTTGATTTCCGAACTTCATGGCGTATCGGTTTTATCTCATCCGGGCAGAAATGTTACCCAGCAAGAACTTTATCGATTGATTGAAATTGGGCTCGATGGCATTGAAGTAGTCCATCCCATCCACGATAAGGATATGCAGAAATACTATCAATCAATTTCTCGTCAATACTGGCTTTTGGAAACCGGTGGCTCGGAT